>CAISYK010000268.1 GCA_903889605.1 uncultured Bacteroidota bacterium | reverse complement strand
ATTTTCAAAAAAGAGGTAATATTTGTTGCCAAGAAACGTGTTTGTCCAATTTATATGTAGTTTATGATATTAAAGGAATACAATAACAATAAAAGGAGTGCTCGTGAAATGAAAAGAAAAATTATATTTACATTCATAGGTATCCTCATATTAAATATCTCATATTTCACATCTCAGCTTCATGCGCAAAAATTAAAAACTATTATCGAAAGCGGTGATAAAGCTTTTGCTGATAATGATTTTTTTGGGGCCGCAATTTATTATAACCAGGCTGTTTTGCAGGATTCAGCAGATATTACATTACAATATAAATACGCTGAATCGAGCAGGCTTAACTATGATTACGATGTGGCCGATCATTGGTACAGCAAAGTGTTTAAAGCAGATCCGCAGGGAAAACTCTACCCTGAATGTACATTTTGGTTAGCTTCTATAAAAAAAAGTAAAGGTAAATACAAGGATGCAAAAAAGTTATTTGACAAATACGCCAAGAAAAACAAAAAGAAAAAAAACGATTATTTCGTAAAAAAATCGATACAAGAGGTTGCTGCTTGCGACTATGCTGCAGTGGCTTCTGCAAATCCTGATAAAAGTGTAAAAATAATTCATCTTGATACTTTAGTAAACAGTAAGGTTTCGGAATATGCTCCAATTCTGCTTGACAGCATATTATATTTCTCTTCTCTGCGGAACGGAACTGATAGGGATAAACAAAACAATGTAAATTATAATAAAATTTATACCGCGACTGAAGGCAATACAAAATGGCAAAAAGCGAAAGAGCTTGACACATTATTTAATAAAGATGGTATTCACAATGCTAACACTGCTTTTAATGCTGATTATACAAAATTGTATATAACCCGCTGTGAGCAGAAAAACGCCCAAGACTTTATGTGCGAAATTTATTTTTCCGACTTTAAAAATAACCATTGGGGAGAACTGCAAAAACTACCGCCTGAAATAAACGCCGCCGGCAGTACTAATACCCAGCCGGCTATTGGTTTTTTGGGAGATGAAGAAGTATTGTTTTTTGCCTCGAATCGACCTGGCGGAGAAGGCAAAATGGATATCTGGTACAGCAAAGTAAATAAGGATGGAAGCTTCGGCAAACCAGTAAATGCGGGTAAAAAGGTAAATTCCATTGATGATGAAATAACTCCTTTTTACTGTAAACCTTGCCAGGAATTATTCTTCAGTTCCACTTGGCATAAAGGCTTTGGAGGCTTTGATATTTTTAAAAGTGAATATAAGAATAATGAACTTGGAGAACCTCAGAATTTAGGTTTACCTATCAACAGCAGCTACAACGATATTTATTTTTCGATAAGCACAAAAAAAACCGAAGCTTTTTTATCTTCTAACAGACCCGGCTCCTTCTTTGAAGAAAAAGAAAGCTGCTGCAATGATATTTACATGTTTAAAATCCCTGGAATTAAGGAAGAGGCAAAAAATGAGCCGCCTAAAAAGGCTGACAGCACTCAGGTTTTTGTGACACAGTTGAAGCTGCTGGTTCCCCTTACTTTGTATTTTCACAATGATGAGCCGGATAAAAAAACTTTGGCAGTCATCACGTCAAAGAATTACAAGAAAACTTATGACGATTATTCTGCTATGCGTGATCAATACAAAAAAGAATATTCAAAAGGCGCAAAAGGGGCTAATTTAGAGCGTGCAAACAATGATATTGATGTTTTGTTTGAAGATTCAATTGATGCAGGAATGCAGGATCTGGAAAAATTTGCACAACTATTAGTAAAAGTTTTGAAAAATGCTGAAAAAGTAACCATAACCATGAAGGGCTACTGCAGTCCGTTAGCGTCAACTGACTATAATGTAAATCTCGCAAAACGAAGAATATCAAGTCTCCGCAACTATTTTACAGAATACCAAAATGGAATATTTGTGCCTTATATTAATAATACAAAGGAAAAAGAAGGGAGCATTACTTTTTTTGAAGAAAACATTGGTGAATTAAAAGTCAGGCCAAATGTAAGTGATGATTATTACGACACAAAAAATTCTATTTTTAATCCAGCAGCAGCCCTTGAGCGCAAGATTCAAATTATTGCTTTTTCATCCGTTTCTTCGGAAAAAGATATTACAAAAGAGATACCTGTGAGCATTCAGGACACTATAAAAGTGAAAGCTATCATCGAAAATAAACCTGTAATTGTACAAAAGGAAACACCTAAAAGTATTCAGGATACTATCAAAGCGAAACCGATCATAGAAAAAAATCCGGTAATAACACAAAAAAAGGAAGCACCTAAAAGTATTCAGGATACTATCAAAGTGAAACCTATGATTGAAAAAAACAAGGAAATAAATCTGCCGGGAGCTTTTGCAGTGCAGGTGAGTGTGCATAGCCAATTGATAAATGCGGAGGCCGCCCAATCAAAGCTTAAATTAGTTTTTAAACAGCCTGTTGTAATTTTAAACGAAGGAGGTTCTTACAAAGTCCGCATTACAGGATTTAATACTCGTGAAGATGCAAAATCTATAATTCCAAAGCTCGTGGAATTGGGGTATCCTGATGTGTTTATTGTTTCTCCGAAAAAAGATTGAAATAAAATTGCGGTGTCTGCATTGAATCAAGGCTATGTTAATCCTTAAAATTAGAAATAATTAAAAGTCCTAGATTATTCCTTTTTTGCCGTTACAGCATACTGCAGGTAAAGTGTGTCAGAATGATTAAAAAAGAAAAGGACATTGATTAATAATGCGAATAACTGATATTTTGTTGATTTTGTTTTATTAATACCTTTTATTTTTTCAATAGAATACCCGCACTTGCTGAATAATGAAACAATGCTTTTTTTTGTAAAGAATCGGAAATGCGTTGAATCAAGGATGCCGGATTCTGAATATTCCCAGTTTTTATTTATTAATACATGAAACAAGTTTTTTATATAACGTACATTTGGTATCGAAGCTGTAATAACACCATTGTTCGAAAGCTTTGACCTGAGAGTCTTTAAGTCATCCCACGGAAATAGTAAATGTTCAATAACATCATTCAGAATAATAACATCAAAATAGTTGTCAGGCAGCAGGCGTACTGCATCATCTAATTTATTATTTAAAACTTTATAAAGTTTTTTTTCGGCAATTTCAGCAGAATCCTTGTCGGGCTCTATTCCCCAAACTTCAATATCTTTCCCAATTAATTGACCGCAAAAATGACCTTTACCGCATCCGATTTCTAATATTTTTTTTGCAGAAGAAGGAATGAATGGAAGCATTTCCTGCCTTGTGTTTGAGTAATAACTTACATCTTTTATTTCCATACTTTTGAAATGTTGAATGATAAATGTTTTAAATTAAATGGGAGTTGGGAGACCTGCAATTAAATTCAGAATTTCCTCTTTAACATCTAAAATAAATAAGACTAACTAAATTTATCTTAATATTTGCAAACGATGCGAATCCAGTTTTATAAATATAAATAGTAATATAGTAAATGACCAGAGTGAAGAACCTCCGTAACTGAAAAACGGCAGAGGGATTCCTATAACAGGAGCAAGGCCTATTGTCATTCCAATATTTACAGTTAAGTGAAAAAACAAAACAGAAGCAACACCATAACCATAAATACGGCTGAAAGGGGAGCGCTGCCGTTCCGACATAAATATCACCCGGAGAATTAATGATATTTCTAATATAATAACAAATGCACTGCCTACAAATCCCCATTCTTCACCAACGGTGCAGAAAATAAAATCGGTATCCTGTTCAGGTACAAAATCATATTTTGTTTGGGTACCTTGTAAATATCCTTTACCCCAAAAACCTCCGGAACCTATTGCAATTTTCGCTTGATTAACATTATACCCTTCTTTTTTTAAATCGACTGTACCTCGCCCTAATAATACGTCAATGCGTACTTTTTGATGCGGCTCCATGTGTTCATAAACAGTACTGGTTCCTTTAACCATACTGCAGGCAATAAGTCCGACTGCAGCAATGACAAATAAATTTTTACGGCTGCGTTTTACAAATAAAACAGCTGCAGCACATAAGGCAATTATAAAAATAAACAGATAAAGGTTGTTGATCAATAATGCAAGAATAAACAGCACTACGGCCAGAAAGCCTAATAATAAATAGTTGACGGATAAGCCTTCGCGGTAGAGAGTAAAAATAAATGCTGCAAATACTATCGCTAATCCTGTTTCATCTTGTAATACTTTTATTATAATCAGAGGAACGCCGATTATCATAAGCGTTATAAATGTGTTTTTATAGTCCGCAATTTTAATATTTTGATTGCTTAAAAATTTTGCCAATGCAATGTTGGCGGCAAATTTCATAAATTCTGCAGGTTGAATACCAAAATCTCCAAACCTGAACCACGAACGGCTTCCCTTCACTTCTCGACCCAGAAAAGGGACGGCTATATTGGCAAGCAGAAATACCCCGAAAATTAAATACGCGAATGCGGTATAAAAATTTTCGTCAATAATTAAGATAATAAATGCCAGTAATAATGATGTTACAATCCAAATCAGCTGTTTGCCATATTTTTGTGTAGTGTCAGTAATTATATAATGTTCCTCATTATACACTGCAGCATAAATATTCATCCACCCTACTGTTACAAGCACAAGGTAGATCAATACTGTTATCCAATCAATATTGTGAAAAATACTGGCGGTGTTTTTTTGTCTCAACGTTTTTTCTTTTTTACAGGAACAGTTTTTACATTATCAATTAAGTTTCCTTCCTTCATCCTTTTTTCCATGTCGGGGCGGATAACTTTTCCATTTAAATATTTTTCCATCATCAAGCTGGCGATAGGACCGGCCCATGTAGCACCAAAACCCGCATTTTCAATCAATACAGCAATGGCTATTTTGGGATTATTTTTGGGAGCAAATGCTACAAACACTGAATGGTCTTTGCCATGAGGGTTTTCAGCTGTTCCAGTTTTTGCACAAAAATCAACACCATTAATTTTTAATGCGGCTGCTGTACCGCTTTGTACCGCATCATTCATTCCTTGAATTACATTATTATATATTGCCGTATCTGTAATCTTGGTAAACTGTTTTATTTTAAAACGGGCAAGCGCGGAGTCATTCTTATCACCTCCGATTGCCTTAATAATATGGGGGGTATAATACCAGCCTTTATTTGCAATGATGGTAACAATATTGGCATTTTGTAAAGGAGTTATCAGAAGTTCATTCTGACCAATACCCAGAGAAATAACAGTAGAGGCATGCCATGAACCTTTACCGAAAATTTTATCATAATATTTGATTGAAGGAATGTTTCCGCGAAGTTCATTGGCTAAATCTGAACCAGTTTTTCTGCCTATGTTGAAACTCAAAGCTATTTCACGCCAAGCATCATATGCTTTATATGTGTCATTATATTTTTTATTTTCAAGGATGCTTTTGAAAACATAAGAGAAATAGGAATTGCATGAGTGCCCTATCGCATCATATAAATCTAAAGGCGATGAATGGTGGTGGCATTTAGGGTGTCCGCCTAAGGGTGGATAGCCTCCTGCACAAGGATAGCGTGTTGCCGGAGTTAGGACACCTTCCTGCTGACCAATTAGTGCCCCTACTAATTTAAACGTAGACCCCGGCGGATATGATGCCATGGTTGCACGGTTGAATAATGGTACTCTGATGGTATCAACAAATAGTTTTCCGAAATTTTTTGTGCGTTCACGTCCAACTAATAAATTTGGATCATACGAAGGACTTGTAATTAATGCCAATATTTCACCTGTTTGCGGTTCTATTGCAACTACGCTTCCTATTTTATTCTGCATCAGCATTTCGCCGTATAATTGCAGGTCAGCATCTATTGTAGATGTTAAAGGTTTACCCGGGGTGGCCATAGTATCATACAAACCATTCATATAACTGCCTTTTTCCCGATTATTTACGTCCACCATCATAATGTGCAGTCCTTTTTTGCCGCGCAGTACTTTTTCATAAGTTTTCTCAACACCGCTGATTCCAATATAATCCCCTTCATTATAATATGCGTCTCTTTCAGTGAGTGCTTTATCAGCTTCGCCGATATAACCAAGCATGTGGGCTGCAATTTTTTGAGGATACTTTCTAAGTGTTCTGGATTGAACATAAAACCCCGGAAAACGGTAAAGCCTCTCTTGTAAAGATGCATAATCCTTAGGTGACAATTGTTTTTCAAAAATGGATTGTTTGCGGGGCGAATTTGGGGCCTGCACGGCCTTTATCATCTTTTTTATAAAAACATCTTTTGTAATTCCAAGCAGATTACAAAAATCAGCAGTATCAAGGTGTTTGATTTCTTTTGGCAGAACCATAAGATCATAAGCCGCTTCGTTAAATACCAGCAGTTTATTATTCCTATCGTAAATATAACCTCGCACAGGAAATTCAGTGGTATAGCGGAATGCCTGGTTGCGTGCATCTAATTTATAGCTGTCGTCAACTACCTGAATGTAGAAAAGACGGGCAATATAGATTAATCCAACAAGTATAATAACACCCATTATAACATATTTTCTTTCAGAAAGGGCGTTCATTCTTGTTCTTTTTTACGGTTGAAAAGGTATTGGCTGATTACAACCAGAAGTATTGTAAATATGGAGCTGATAATAACCCTTAAGAAGGTAGAGAAAAATTCGGAGAACCTGAATACTTCAATATAAAACAAAATTAAGTGATGCAGCACTATTAAAATTGATGAATAAGAAAGAAACCATGGTATTCCTAAATACTGTATGGTTGGCTGAGTACCAAATTCATATCCGTCACGAGGGGAAAAAAGCTTCAGCACTCCCGGCCTTAAATACGCAATAAAAACACATGCTGCGGCATGCATTCCGGCAGTATCATAAAACATATCAATCGTAATACCTATTGTAAAAGCACTGAATAATAACAGCCATTTCGGTGTTTCAAAAGGCAGCACAATAATAAACAATACGTATATAAAGGGATTAATAAACCGCCCCAACTCAATATTTTTAATAATGAGAACCTGTATACACACAAGCAGACAAAAGCGGAAAATATTTCTTAAAATTTCGTTTAACACGTTGTTTTTATATTTTGGATTTAGAATTTAGAATTTAGAATTTATTCCGAAACCAAAAATCCGAAATCCGTGGTAATATTTTTTTACTGTTTTTTACTTATCAGATTCTGATTTTTTTTCTAGTTCTTCCTGTTCCTGTTTAAGGATATTGGTAACAATATAAACATGACTTAATTTTTTAAACTCAGTTGACAGCTTTACCCTGACAGTAAAAAAATATTCACCCGACTTCCTTACAAAACTTTCTACCGTTCCGATCATAATGTTTTCAGGAAAAGTTAATGAATAGGCACTGGTAACAATTGCATCGCCTTTTTTTAACTGTACATGCGTTGGAATGTCATGAAGTGTTGCATAACCAAAATCTTCGCCGTCCCATGTAAGCGGACCATAAGATCCGTCCTTTTTTATTTTCGAACTTATTGTAGTTTTACTATTTAATAACGACATTACTGTACAAAAATTTTCTGAAACATCTTTTACTTGTCCTACAATCCCGGTACTTGTAATAACCGCCATGTTGTTTTTGATTCCTTGCTTTGTACCTTTATCAAGCGTAAGGTAATTATTCCTTCTGTTTGTAGAATTGTTTACAGCATTGGCGCTGGTATAGGTATATTTTTGATGGAAAGAGGTGTCATTTACTAAATATTCGTCATTCACTATTTTTGCGAATGATACAAATGAATGCGTTCGAAGTTCGGCGTTTTCTTTAGCTAATTTTTCATTTTCGTTTTTTAAATAAAAATATTCTTCTACGTAAGCAGATGCTTTTAAAATCATTGCAGATACTTGGTTTGAAGAGTTAACAAAACTTGCCTTTTGAAAATAATTATTCTGAACAATTAAATAAATGCACAGCACTTCCATTAACAGAAATAGGAAAAAAAAGTAATTTTTCCAAATAAATGTAATAAGGTTACGCATTTAATTAAATAGAGAATTAGATAGTTGAAGAAATAAAGAATTGTTGTTGTTAGAGAATTGACAAATTATTTGATTATTCACTTGATTATAGAACTGCTGTCACATTTATTAATTGCACTGAAGAAAGATATTGAAACACAGATTAAGTTATACTTAACCAATTTGTGTTTTATTTTTATATAGATTTTTTTACTTACAACATGAAATCTTAGGTACAAAATCTACTTCCAACTTAATTTCTATTTCATCAGGAATGGGAACCTCTCAACGTTTTTAAGCGCAATACCTGTCCCGCGTATTACGGCACGAAGCGGATCTTCTGCAATATGCACCGGCAATTTAGTTTTTAATGAAATTCGTTTATCCAATCCTCGAAGCATGGATCCCCCTCCAGCTAAATAAATACCTGTTCTGAAAATATCAGCCGAAAGTTCCGGCGGAGTCATTTCCAGTGCATTCATGATAGCTTCTTCAATTTTGGCAATTGATTTGTCCAAAGCATGTGCTATCTCAACACAAGACACATAAATTTCTTTAGGAATGCCGGTCATCAAATCCCGTCCATGTACAGCATAATCAGGCGGAGGATTATCAATTTCTGTCATCGCTGCACCTACTTCAATTTTTATGCGCTCTGCCGAACGTTCACCAATTAAAATATTATGCTGCCTGCGCATATACTCCTCAATATTGGAGGTAAATTCATCACCAGCAATACGTATTGATTTGTCGCATACAATACCGCCTAAAGCAATAACTGCAATTTCGCTGGTACCGCCTCCGATATCAATTATCATATTTCCTACAGGCTCTTCCACATCTATACCGATACCAATTGCGGCAGCCATAGGCTCATGGATCAAATAAACTTCTTTACCTCCTGCATGTTCAGCACTATCACGTACCGCACGTTTTTCAACCTCTGTAATACCTGACGGAATACAAATAACCATTTTCAACGAAGGTGTAAACAAACGTTTTTCGGGGTTAATCATTTTTATCATGCCGCGGATCATCAATTCTGCTGCATAGAAATCTGCAATAACACCATCTCTCAGCGGACGAATTGTTTTTATGTTTTCATGAGTTTTACCATGCATTAACATCGCGCGCTTACCCACAGCAATCAGCCTGCCTGTAATTCTATCAACAGCAACAATAGATGGTTCATCAACTACCACTTTGTCGTTGTGGATAATCAGTGTGTTTGCTGTTCCTAAGTCAATTGCAATTTCTTGTGTTAAAAAACTAAATAACCCCATAGTTTGATTTCAGATTTCGGATTTTTGATTTCGGATTTTTTCCGGTTCTTAACCCTTGATTTTATTAATAAATTTAAAATTCCATTTTTTTGAGTCCTGCACTCCTCCCTTTAAGTGAGTCTGAGACGGGCTTATTTCAGTGTTTAAAATGCCTTGTGCCGGTTATTACCATTGATATTCCATTATTATCGCAATAATCTGTCGACTCCTTATCTTTGATAGAACCTCCGGGTTGTATTACCGCTGTGATACCTGCTTTGCCTGCTATTTCAACACAATCAGGGAACGGGAAAAACGCATCAGAAGCCATTACTGCTCCTCTTAGGCTGAAGCCAAAGGTTTCAGCTTTTAAAATTGCCTGCTTTAATGCATCTACACGAGATGTTTGTCCGACCCCGCTTGCTAACAGCTGGTTGTTTTTTGCAAGTACAATGGTATTTGATTTTGTATGCTTTACAATTTTATTTGCAAACTCTAAATCACTCTTTTCATCGGCTGTTGGAGCAGTTTTAGTAATAGTCTGCATATCATTTTGTGTTTCTGTTTTTAAATCTTTATCCTGTGCAATTACGCCATTTAACAAGGTTCGGAATGATTTAGGATTAAGTGCCGTCACTTTTTGCTGAAGAATAATTCTCTTGGATTTTAATTTCAATAACTCCAAAGCATCTTTTTCATAATCCGGAGCGATGAGAACTTCATAAAACAATTTATTTATTTCTTCAGCAACGGCAAGGTCAATTGTTTTATTTGTTATCAAGACCCCACCGAAAGCACTTATAGGATCACCTGCCAATGCATCTTTCCAGGCATCAATTAATTTAGGCCGAGAAGCTAAACCGCAGGCATTATTATGTTTTAAAATAGCGAATGCAGTATCCTTAAATTCAGCAATAAGATTAACTGCAGCATCAATATCCAACAGATTATTGTATGATAATTCTTTACCTGCAAATTGAGTAAACAGTTCATCTAAATTACCATAGAAAACCCCTTTTTGATGAGGGTTTTCGCCGTAACGCAATACTTGAGAGTGTTGGATACTTTGTTTAAAAGCGGCAGCGTTATCTCCATTAAAAAAATTGAAAATGGCAGTGTCGTAATGGGAGGATACGTTAAATGCTGCTCCTGCCAGTTTTTTCCTCTGAGCTAGATCGGAACTTCCTTTGCCTTCAGTCAAAATAGTTAACAGGACAGTATATTCTTTTTTTGAAGGAATAATAACAACATCCTGAAAATTTTTCGCCGCTGCACGAATCAGGGAAATACCTCCGATATCAATTTTTTCAATTATATCAGAATCGGCAGCTCCCGATGCTATGGTTTCTTCAAAAGGATATAAATCAACGATAACCAAATCAATTTCAGGGATTTCATATTCTTCCAATTGAGCAATGTCGCTTTGCAGGCCTCTTCTGCTTAATATTCCGCCGAAAACTTTTGGATGTAATGTTTTTACCCTTCCGCCTAAAATAGATGGATAAGATGTTAACGATTCTACAGGAGTTACAGGAATACCAAGTTTTTCAATAAATTCCTGTGTGCCGCCGGTGCTGAAAATTTTTACTCCAAGCGCATTTAATTGATGAATTATAGGTTCTAAATTATCCTTGTAATATACCGAAATAAGTGCCTTTTTAATCTTTTTTAATCCGCTCATAATTCATTTTGATCTCTCTTGCAAAGTTAAGGAAATTTTATTCCCTATTGAAGCGCAGGAAATTTGTTATCAAATGTTTTTCACAATCGCTAATAAGCATTGTTTGTTATGTATTAAGCTTTGCAGAGGATTTTTTACAGCGATTAGAATACGTTTGGCGTATTGCCAAATAATGTTAAAAAACAAGCCCATTGCGGAAAGCGAAAACTTGTCGCTCATTAATGTCAGGCATGACTTGAATTTACTGCACTTGAACTATTCAGCTGTGATGTGCAGTTTTTTATAAACCGCATCTCGTTTTAGTTCCCGTATATCACCAGGCTGCATACTTTCCAGGCGTATTTCTTCGATGGCAATGCGGATTAATCGTATGCACGGGAAGCCAGCTCCTGCAGTCATTTTGCGCACCTGATGATATTTGCCTTCTGTTAAAGTAAGTTCAATCCATGATGTGGGGAGTAATTCACTGACGGGATGTGCGCGTTCTGGTAGGTTTACAGGCTTTTTCACTTGTTTTACTTTACAGGGTTTTGTCATATATGAGCCTGCATCCAAGGCAATATTTATTCCTGTTTCAATTTGTTTTAATGCTTCAGGAGTGATGTTTCCCTGCAGTTGTACAAGATAGATGCGTTTATGTTCAAATTCGGGGTTAAGCAGTTTATGGTTTAAACTTTTATCATTTGTTAAAATCAAAAGCCCTTCGCTGTTTTCATCGAGTCTTCCAACCGGATAAACATCTTTTTGGAAAGTAAAATTTAATGAATCTAAACACTTCTTTTTATGAGTAGAAGTGAACTGTGAAATCATTTTATACGGCTTATAGATGATGTAATAATTCATTTGTAAAATGTGTTTTTTTGCAGATAACCTATAAATAAAGTTACAGCATTATATATTTTTAGTTAGTATTTACAATAGTTCGGTAAAAATTTAAGCAGCCATACTGTTGATACTACCTAATGATAAAGCATCTCGATAAATTGCTTTTATTTTTTTGCAACTCAGGTCTAAATCTAAGTTTGAAAATATCCTGT
>CAISYK010000267.1 GCA_903889605.1 uncultured Bacteroidota bacterium | reverse complement strand
GAATTATTATGTATTCGGACAAACTTTACTGGATAAAGTAGCTTTACTGGCAGGAATGCGTAATAAATTCACTATTATACATGAAGGCCATGACGAAAATTTAGTTTATCTGAAAAACCTTGGTAAAGGAAGTATTTTGTTAAGCGCGCATATCGGAAATTGGGAGATAGCCGGACAAATGCTTGAAATATTAGATACAAAATTTAATATTTTGATCTATGATAATGAAGCTGAAAAAATGAAAAAATACATGGGAGAGGTAATGAAGAAAAGGAATTTTAATATCATTGCTATCAAAGATGGAGAAATGGGTCATTTAGTAGAGCTTCATAAAGCATTCAGCAATAACGAATGGGTGGTAATGCATGGTGACCGTTACCTGCCAAACACGCCGACAATTGAAAAAGTATTCCTGGGTAAAAAGGCTAAATTTCCCCGCGGTCCTTTTATTTTGGCGGCCAAATTTGGGGTGCCGATAACAATCGTTTTCGCTGTAAAGGAAACCGACAGTCAGTACCATTTTTTTGCTAAAAAACCTATAGAAGTAAAAAGGGCCCGTACCGAAAAGGAAGTGGAACAAGCAGTAAATGAAATTTCGGATAAATATATTATGGAATTGGAAGAAATGGTAAAAAGATACCCCGCTCAATGGTTTAATTTTTATGATTTTTGGGCGGAAGATTAATATTTTTTATTAATATTTGTGTAGTTTAAAGGTAAAGCGACTAGGGACTCTGACAGGGTTTTAAACCCTGTTAGAGGTTGGGAGACAGCAATATCAACTTAATAATATTTTTTTCTTGTTTCTTTGTCGTTAAATATATGGTTTCATAAAACCCTAACAGGGTTTAAAACCCTGTCAGGGGGGCTTAAGCGAAAAACATATTTGTGTCATTAGCCTGAAATCAAATTAGTTAAATATTTGGAATATTCTATATCATAATAATTTATGGAAACAAAATTAGTACTCAAAGAACATATTACAGATTATATTCCTCAGAGAAATCCGATAGTAATGATTGACACATTGAACTATTGTGAAGGCAGTGTTACAATAACAAGTTTTGAAGTCAGGGAGGATAATATTTTCGTCAAGGATGGAGTACTGCATGAGCCGGGGATAATTGAAAATATCGCGCAGACTGCTGCCGTTAAAGCAGGATATGAAGTTAAAAAGCTCGGAGTCGCACCAGTAGTTGGATTTATAGGAGCGATAAAAGATTTAATAATAAATAAATTACCTGAAATCGGCGATATTTTAGAAACAACTGTTACATTGAAAATGAATGTAATGGGTATAACTTTAGTGGAAGGCGTTTCCAGATGTAATGGAGAAATAATTGCCTCATGCGAAATGAAAATTTTTATTCAAAACCCCGAACAGTAAAATGAATAATACACTCAGCTGCACAACCGAAGTTTTGATTAGGTTTAGTGAATGTGATGCCTTAAAAATGGTATGGCATGGCAATTATATAAAGTATTTTGAAGATGGAAGGGAAGATTTTGGAAAAAAATTCGGATTGAGTTACATGGATATTTATGAAAAAACGGCACTTGCAGTTCCTATAGTTCATTTAGAATGTGATTTTAAAAAAATGGTTGGCTTTGGTGAGACTATAATTGTAAAAACAACAATGATTGATGATCCTGCGTCAAAAATAATATTCGAATACAATATTTATAATGATAAAAAAGAACTTATTGCCAAACGTAAATTCAACTTATAAATGCAACCCTTGGCAGGG
>CAISYK010000266.1 GCA_903889605.1 uncultured Bacteroidota bacterium | reverse complement strand
TTTGCCATGTTTTTTCTGCATAGCTAAAGTTTTTTCCTTTTCCTAAAACTCAAGTAACCAAACATTTATTAATATCTTTATGCTCATAACATTTTAACTTATATAAAGTCTATTATTCTAGAATAAATTTATCTTTGGTATATCAGGAAAAAAACATCACATGAATAAAATTATATTAATAATTGTTATTTCGGTATCCGCAATTTTAAATTGTTTTTCTCAGCCCAACGGAGGGTTTGAAAACTGGCATAATGAATTTTCGTACACAATCCCTGATGATTGGCAAACAATGAATTACCTGTCAGTTTTAGGAAATCCTCTTTCTGCTTTTAAGGCAACAGGTATAGATAAACACTCAGGCAATTACGCTTTAAAAATATCAACTATATTTGTTAACAGCAATCCTATTCCACTGCTTATCCCAGATACTGCAGGTTCTGTTTTTACTGGGAAAATTATTCCATCCCCGACATCTATTAAGATCGGAAACCCATATACAGGACGTCCAGAAAAATTTGAGTTCTGGGCTAAGTGTTTTCCTGTTGGTTATGACAAAGGCGGAGTTTTTGTGACATTACAAAAATGGAATGGAACAAGTCATGATACCATTGCATATGGAGAAATCGATATTAACACTACGGCATCATATACTTTTTTTCAGATTGGTCTTAATTACCGATCAACAGGATTGCCTGACACACTGATTATTTTTTTCGCTTCCAGTTATAATAGAATTAATTCTCGGGTAGGCAGTACTATATTTATTGATGATTTCTCATTAACCGGATGGGTTGGTATTGAGGAAAATAATCTTTATGCCGATAAAGTAAAATTATTCCCAAATCCGGCCAAGGATAATGTTAATATAACTGCAAAGATAGACGAAGCCTGCAGGGTTAAAGTAACCGATGCTTTAGGCAAAACGGCAGGGTTCTATAAAATTCAAAATTTTCACGCCGAAATAAACACAAGTTTATTCGCAGAAGGCATCTATTTTTATGATATTTGTGATAAAAATGATAAATGTTTAACTAGGGGTAAATTTAATATTGTTAAATAAATCATTGATGAATTTTTGATTGATATAATGAGAGAATTGAAAAAATTGAATAATCAAATAAATATATAAATCTGCAATTCTTCAAATAGAATTTAGAGAATGGATACAGCGACCGCAAATAAAGTATTTTTAAGCATAAACAAAACAGAGCCCAGTAAGGCCGAAAAGAGGCTGCTTAGGACTTTGCAGCGTGCTGGGTTTTCCTTTTCTTCACAGTTTGCCAGCGGGATTGCCCAATCCGGTATTTCAGGGGGGACACCAATAGAAAATGCGGATATTGAAATTCAAAATTCGTCTTGTTCAATTCACTTTATTGAAAAAAAACAGTTCGAAAACAGCGATGGTATATCGCTGAGCGAATATCATTTTGATGAAGCCCGTAAAAAGATTGAAAAAGACGAGAGGTATAAAACATTTATATGGATGCCTGGAAAATTTGATGACTCTGATGCGGATAAAAAACAATTGGATTTTATTAATCGTCTGCAGCATCATTTATCAAACAACATGATCCTGTCAAGGGTTCCTTCGGCTATTCAGTTTGTGGAAGATGTTCGTCTTATTTTAGAACAACAATCAACAAAAGTATATAATACTGAGCCTGCAGATGTTTTTTTGATATATAATCAAACAGACGAGAAAGACGCCATGCGTATACAAATGATGCTTTCTGGAATATTAAAATTAGTTAAACTCATAATTGTACAGAATTCAGATATTAATTATGAAGAATTTGCTGCACAGCAAATGAATGCAAGTAAACTTTCTGTAATATATTATAAAAATGCCTCAGAATGGGCGCTTCCATTTGTACAGCAGATTTGGAAAAAAGTGGGAGGCGCTTCAGCGAAGTCTCCTATTCTCTTTATTAATGATGCCGAAGCAGCATTGAGCGGCACCAAAAGTTTTAAAGCCCCTAAAGTCAGTTGCTTTACCCTTCCAAACGAGCTTATCCCTTTAGAGATTAAAGTTCAGTTTGATTCGATAAACGAGAATAAATAAATTTAAATATTATGATTTAGTAATTTGAAACAAGCTGATTTAATTACCTAATCTTCAAATTACCAAATTTTCAAATTATATTTGCGGCATGGAATATCTTAGTCCCGAACAATTACTGATCGAAAAACAAAAACTTGATTCTTTAAGGCAGGAGCT
>CAISYK010000265.1 GCA_903889605.1 uncultured Bacteroidota bacterium | reverse complement strand
TAAAACAATCAAACATTCAGAACAAGATAAAGATGCTTCATCGAAAAAAAAATCGACACCTTTCTGCGCATGGAGTTTAAATATTTCAGCAGAAGAAGCTGTTGCCATGCATGAATCAGGCGGAATAGCAGGAATAATCCTTGATAAAGGCCGGCACAGCGGCATAAATCTTCTGAAATCAATTGAGAAAGTGAAAAATCCGGAAGATAAAAAAGCCTTGTTTCTAAAATTGATCTGCGACAATATGTTTTTTTTCATTGAATCAATTAATGTTAGATCCGGTTGGGATGTTCTGACAATAGGAAGTGATTTTGACGGCGTTATTTCTCACTTCGATCCATATCAAGACATATCAAAACTACCTGATCTAAAAAAAGACCTTATTGATTTTTTAACAAAAAATAATTACAAGTCCGAACTTTGGTTTGGTTATTCACCTGAAGAATTAATGCAAAAAGTATTCACTCAAAACGCAATGAATTTTTTAAAGAAAAATTTTATTTAACCAGAATCGCATTTACAATCAAATCTTTCGCAAAGACGCAAAGACGCTACAAAAAGAAGGAAAGGAAAAGGACTTTAAACACATTACGGTTAAGCAGCTTTACGGACAATAATTAATAACATAAATTAAAATGAGCAGACCCAAAATACAATTCCCATCAACAGCTTCCACAAGGGAAGAAATGATTGACTACATTTCAAAAAAGAAATTAAAAGATGTTGACTGGAAAAAAGGGAAAGCCTTTTGTTTAGTTTATCATCCAGGTGAAGAACGGGCTGCAATGATTAAGGAAATTTACAACCTTTACTTTTCAGACAATGCTTTGAATCCAACGGCAACACCTAGTTTGGCTGAACTGGAAGCTGAAACAGTTAGTATGTGCGCTGATTTGTTTAACGGGGACGAAAATGTAAGAGGTAATATTACAACCGGCGGTACCGAAAGTATTTTAATGGCGGTAAAAACGGCAAGAGATTGGGCAAAAAAGCATAAGCCGCATATTACCAAACCAAATATAGTGCTGCCTGTTTCTGCCCATCCCGCATTCATGAAAGCCTTTCATTATTTCAATGTCGACTTTATTCCTGTAGAACTTGGCAGCGATTACCGCGCTAATCCGATTGCAATGCGTGCAGCGGTAAATAAAGACACCATAATGATTGTGGGTTCGGCTCCCTCCTACCCTCACGGACTGCTTGATCCTATAGCTGATATTGCAGCAATTGCACGGGATAAAAATATTTTTTGCCATGTTGATGCTTGTATCGGAGGGTTTATGCTGCCGTTTGTTAAAAAACTTGGGTATCCAATTCCTGATTTCGATTTCTCTATAGATGGCGTTACATCCATCTCAGCGGATATTCATAAATATGGATATTCCTCAAAAGGTTCGTCTGTTATACTTTATAAAAATGCTGAAATTCGTAAATTTCAATTTTCATTATATACAAAATGGAATGGCGGCGTTTATGGCTCACCAACCATGACGGGGACCCGCCCCGGAGGCAGTATTGCAGGGGCCTGGGCAGCTTTAAAAGCAATCGGCATGGATGGTTATCTGGAAATGGCTAAAACAACCATGGAGGTGACTAAAAAAATAAAGACCGCTATTGATGGGATAAAAGAACTGGAAATAATCGGCCATCCAGACATGAGTATTCTTGCATTTAAATCAGACAAAATTGATGTTTTTAAACTAGCAGATGAACTTAATAAAAAAGGCTGGCATTTTGAAAGGCAGCAGCTTCCTCCTACTTTACATTTTACAATAAACTATATTCACAGGCTTGCCGCGGATGAGTTTATAAATGACCTGAAAGAATGTGTTGAATCTGCCAAAAAATTTAATTTAGGGTCGTTTGCGGCCAGCCTGCAGGTGGGAGCAGTAAAGGGGTTGAGTAAAATATTACCATCCGGCACCATTGCCAAACTTCAAAAAGGCGGTACGGGATCGCCGATAAAAAAAGAAAACACAGCAGCAATGTACGGTATGATGGGAGCTTTGAGCGGTACTGACGATTTGGAAACAATAGTTCTTGATTTCCTGGACAAAGTAAATTCTGTTCATTAATAATTCCTACACTATGTTTGAAGCAGTTTTTCAAGGCATAATAATGGGTTTAATTTTAAGCACTTTTTGCGGCCCGATATTTTTTATGCTCATTAATCTTGGGGTTACCAGCCCATTAAAATCTGTTTTTTACTTAGCCTTTGGTGTGTTTTTGAGTGATACCATTACAATTTTTTTGCTGCTTTATGTTGCCTTGGGCTCAATTTCGGAGTTAAAACATTTAGAAATTCTTTATTATATCGGCGGGGCCGTTTTAATTTATTTTGGTTCCCGCAATCTAATTAAGAAGCCTGTAATAGTTGAGCAGGATGAGATTTCCCAAAAAACTCTCAATAAAATCTTCGTAAAAGGGTTTATGATCAACAGCCTTAATCCTACCATTTTATTTTTTTGGTTTGGAGCAATGATGCTGGCTTTTAGTACTTACCATAATGACAAAAGCCTTGTTTTAGCTCAGTTCATAACCGGTTTGGGCGTTACACTTTTTACTGACTGCCTGAAGGGGTATTCTGCATTTCATTTAAAAAAATATATAAAACCATCTTTTTTAAATGTTCTTAATAAAATTTCAGGTCTTATAATTATCGGGTTTGGAATGAAATTAATTTTTTTCCATTGAGATTTGGCTTGGGCAGGCATCAGTTTTTTATCCGCAATGTCATTCTGAATGCCCT
Organism: uncultured Bacteroidota bacterium; assembly: GCA_903889605.1. Classification (GTDB taxonomy): domain Bacteria; phylum Bacteroidota; class Bacteroidia; order 2-12-FULL-35-15; family 2-12-FULL-35-15; genus 2-12-FULL-35-15. The sequence goes on along the minus strand of CAISYK010000265.1, from coordinate 6,624 downwards.
TTAGCCAGCGGTCTCTTGTTAATAATAGTAATTACAATTAAGATAAACAAGATCCTTCGCGAAAAGCTCTGGATGACAGAATGTTTATGATTATGGATTTGTGATCCATTGCAAAAAGCTCTGTATGACATAAATGGCTATAATCAAAAGTTTGTAAGCTTTTCACTTATTTCCCAAAGTTTTTCTTTCATTCCCGGAGTCTGCGAATAGCGCGAATGCCATTTCTGTTTACAATCAGTAAAATATTTCCCTGAAACATTTTTCACATCCTCTGAATGGGCCAGGTATATAGACGTTTCAGCACCTTTTTCAACACTCACAGATAAAAATAATTTGACAATAGTCCAGCCAATTTTATAAAGCAGCCCCGTATTTTTGAAACCAATATCTGTTTTTACCCTGCCAGGATGCAGTGCATTGATTGTAACACCGCTCCCATTAAGCCGTTCGGCAAGTTCAAGAGTAAATAGAACATTGCCAAGTTTTGAACGTTCGTAAGCCTTCAATCCATCGTAATCTTTTGTCATATAGAGATCATCAAAATCTATTTTGCCTCGGTAATGCGAATCTGAAGAAACAATTACAATCCGCGCAGGCGCAGATTTTTTCATCAGATCAAGGAGCAAATTGGTAAGTAAGAAATAGCTCAAATGATTTGTCGCTAAAGACATTTCAATATTATCGGCCGACAATTGAAAATGCTGAAATGCAGCACCGGCGTTGTTAATCAACACATCAAGTTTAGTTAGCTTGGCCTTCACTTCTTCTGCAAGCCTGCGGACTTCTTTCTGCGAAGATAGATCAGCAGTGAAAAAATATATATTGTTATTTCCGCTGTGTTTTTTAATTTCTTCAACAGCTGATTTTGCTTTTTCGATAGTACGTGCGACAATATAAATATTTGCTCCTTTCTTTGCCAGGAATTTAGCTGTCTCTAATCCAATACCAGCAGAGGCGCCGGTTATAAGTATGTTTTTATTCTGCATTATTATTAATAAATTATTTATGGATTTTATTTAATTTTCTTTAAACCGGAATAGTTAATTTCCCATACTAACAATTTTATTTTCCCGCAGATTCCGCAGATAAACGCCCATAAAAAAATTATAAAGTTTATGTAATCCAGAGGAAGCAATTCTGTAGAATCTAAAGGTAAATTTACATAAACTCCCAGGCCGATTTATATGAATTGATTGATTCGGTATAATCCAGAAAACTTTTATAAAAACCATGATTGGCAAGTGTAGCACTGTCGCCGAAGACTACAAGTTTTTTCTTTGCACGCGTGAGTGCAACATTCATACGGCGGATATCATTTAAAAATCCGATTTCTTTAAGATCATTGCTTCTTACCAAACTTATATAAATTACATCGCGCTCCTGGCCTTGAAATCCATCAATGGTTTTAACTGCAATTTGTGATCTGTAATTATCAAAATCCGCCTCTTCAGCAATTTTTGAAGTAAGATATTGTACCTGCTCTTTGTACGGCGAAATAATACCAATGGTAATTCGCCGGCCCGCCTTATTGCTCAATGAATACTGCTCAAGCAGAAGCTTTAAATGTTTAATAAGCAATTGCCCTTCTTCTGGATTTGCAATACTTAAACTTTCAGGATTTATGATTTCATTGTAACCGCACCCGGCAGTATCAATAAAATCAAGTGGTGTATGCAGCATAAATTCATTTTCATCGAAACTTAAAACAGTATCTTTTACAGATGCATCCGCAATTAAATTATTTTGATAGAATTTTTTATTAGAAAAATTCATTATATGTTCATGCATGCGATATTGGGTATTCAGCATCACGGAAACGTTTTCCAAATTCATGCACTGCTCAAATAATGTTTCTTTCATCCCTTCTGCTTCCGCCTTTTTAGATTTAACCGTAGGCGGCAGCTGAAAATGATCTCCGGCAAATATTACACGGTCGCTTCTTGTAATCGGAATCCAGCACATAGGCTCTAAAGCCTGTGCCGCTTCATCAATAAAAACTGTAGAAAAATGTTTATCGCGCATCATCTTTCCCGACGATACGACAGGCGTGCAGGCGATTACCTGGGCCTTATCAAATTGCTCATGAAAAATATAATCTTCCAGATTGCGTGCCTCGTGTAATATTTTACGCCCCTCTTCGTAAAACATCTGCCGTGTAATACGTTCCTCTCTGCCGAAAGTACGTTTGTATTTTCCTGCCATACGAAAATACTCTTCAGCAGTTTTTCGGTATTTTTTTAACTCCTTAAATGATTCATGCGCTGCCATTTTTACATCCAATGTATTCATTATCACTTCTTCTGAAATACGGGCAGGATTACCTAAACGCAGTACATTGATGCCTTCGCGGTGCAGTTTTTCGGTAAGCAGGTCAACAGCTGTATTGCTCGAGCTGCATACCAAAACTTGTTTTTCTGTTAATAATGTTTGACGTATAGCCTGCACCAATGTAGTTGTTTTACCCGTCCCCGGCGGGCCATGTATAATAGCAATATCTTTTGCCGCTGCTATTTTCTGCACCGCGGCATTCTGAGATTTATTCAGTCCTGTTATATGAATTGATTCATCGGTTTTATTAAATACCGGTAGCTTTATTCCATACATTACATCACGTAATACCGCTAAACGATTATGCGATGCGCTGATAACCTTTTCCATCGCAATATCCATTTCACGATAACTGCTTTCATCAAACAATAAATTAATTCCTAGCTTCCCGTCATCGCACCAGTCAGGCAGTTCATCAATTGTCAGTGATAATCGGAGTTTGTTCGGATTAATTATTTTTATGATTCCATTTATTGGCTGTTCGTCGGGATAGGTATTTGAAAAAAGAGCGGCATTTTTACCACCCGAAAATTGATGCGGTTCATTATGATTAGTTGTCCGTTCAATATCAATAGAAAGATATTCGCCATGCCCAATTTCAACATTGGTAATAACTACAGGATACCATGTTACTCCGTTTTGCCGGCGGTAATTGATATTATTACGTGCAAAATGCTGTTTATACTGCGCGAAATCTTCGTCCCGCTCAACTTTTAACAGCTTCCGCAAATTCAGTAAACGCTCTATTTGTTGTTCCATTTGGTGATTAGTTTGTCATTAGTACGATAGCAATAAAAAGATGACCTTACAAATCAAAAGTTAACTTTTGCACCAACAATCGGCAGCAGCAATAAATCATATTCATATTTAATTGTTCCGCTGTAGGTATTGTATTTCATGCCAATTACCGCTTTCTGGTTATTGAGGTTATTTAAATCAAGAGAAACAACCCAGGAATATTTTTTTCGATTTATTTTTAAATTCAAGCCCAAATCAACATTATAAACATCCGGTGTTATAAGAGTATAGTTTTCATTCTTATTGTATACCGCATGTCCTTCAATATTGGACGCAGCTATATCAATGCCTTGGTAGCGCATCCCGCCTCTGTAGAGAAATCGAAAATTAAGTCCCAGTATTATATTTTTTTTGATGTCCAGTGTCCATTCTTTCCCTAAAAGAGCATTAAAAATATAATTCCCATTAAAGGTAGTATTGTATATTTTGCCGTCTGCGGGCATATAACGCGAATCATAAATAGATCCTGTAATCATAAAATAATACGATTTTGTAAAATATTTTTCAAAAGTTAAATCTACCCCATAGTTCCTCCCTTTTCCATTATTGCTGAGCGGGATTGTTATAAAACCATAACGCAAATTAAGTACTGAAAATTGATTATCCGCGATGTCTATTCCAACAGGAATATTATATAAATATTGATAATAAACTTCAGCTTTTAAAAGTACATCCTCCCCAAATGAAAAATCGTACCCAACCACGGCATGAAGCGATTTTGACAAACCTAGTTTTTTATTTGGCTGCTCTGGTATTCCGTGTTGAGGAATATTGGTAAGGTAAACGGAGATTGGCTCAATTCTCGAATGCAGGCCAACACCGGCCGTTAACGATTGCTTTCCATTCAGCTGAAATATTAAACCCACACGCGGTTCAACAGAACTATTATTGTTAAGAAAATATCTTAAATAATGTATTCCTGTGTTCAATGTAAATTTATTAGTCATGCGGTATTTCCACTCAATATAACTTTGAAAAACCGATGCAGCACCTTTATTATCAAAAACAATTTCTTTTTTGATAGGCGCAGTTTCAAAATCATAACCTGCCGAATATAGGCTGTAAAACTCTTCACTGAAGATAGCTCCGGCTCTTACTATGTGTTTGGAATTATATTTATGGTTGGCCAGAAATGACCCGCGAATTGTGGTATATGAGATGTCTTCATTGTAAATGGGGTGGTCATTAAAATTAAAATCTGCAGTATCACTTGTCATTTTATTATCATTTCCCAATACTGCAATAACTGATTTATAATATGTTTTTTTATTGGACGCTGAATAATTATTGGTGATCCCTGTAATCCACATATTGCCTTGATCATATTCTTCATAGCGGTTGTTTTTGTCGGCAAGAAATAAAGAATCTTTTATTGCTTTAATACCGGAACTGCTTTTACCCATGATGCCAAATACTGTAAAATCACCTATTCTGTTGGAAGGTAAACTCAGGTTAAATGAAAAGTCCTGAAATTTAGGAATAATATTTTCGTTTGAAACTTTGATGCCCATTTTGTCAAGCAATGCAAATGTTGAATATCTATAATTTAAAAGATAAGATGATTCTCTTTTTTTTAAAATAGGACCTTCAATTGAAATTTCGGTACCAACCACACTTGCCTGAACTGACGACTGAATAAATTCATCACTTCCTTTCCGGAGGTTAAGATCAAACACACCTGAAAGAGCGTTGCCGTATTCAGCAGGAAACGCACTGGTATAAAAATCAGAATTTGAAATAATATTTGAACTGAGTAAGCATACACCTCCTCCTGTCGCACCTTCATCTTCCTGGAAATGGTTGGGATTTAAAATCTCAATACCTTCAATTCTCCATAGAAGGCCGCGGGGAGAATTTCCTCGAACAACGATCTCGTTATTTCCATTTGAAGTAGCAGCAACACCTGCATATGCCTGTGCCATTCGTGCCGGATCAGTTATGCCGCCGGCATAACGATCTGCCTCTTCAATACTAAAAGATCTCGCACTCACCGATGCCATTGAGTTAAGAGCTCTGTCTTTATCCAGTCTGGCAACAATCGTTATTTCCTTCATTTGCTGAGCCCCCTCAGTCATTTGTATTGTCAATGAAATATCTTTTTCAGAGGTTACCAGAATATTTTTTATCAGCAAATCTTCATATCCAATATATTTAATCTTGAGAGTTTGTCTGCCGACAGGTGCTTTATCGATTTTAAAATATCCTGCAGAATCGGTAACATTACCCAGGAACTTGGTAGAATCAATAAGAATAACGACTGCACCCCAAAGCGGTGTTTTAGAGTCTTTATCAATTACCCGGCCCTTTAATGTTTGAAACGCTTCCTCTTCATTTTCCTGGGCAACACAAAGACAAAAGGAAAATGAAACAAGTAAAAGTGTGAAAAAATAATTCATAAATTGATATGCCGATTTTGCCATAAATGTTATCTCATCAGCTATTAGTCGATTCAATTCTTTGGCAAAAATTATTAATGATGACAAAACTACAACAATGCTGAAAACAGCCTAACAATTAAGGTACATAAAATAAACCATATTTTTGGGAACGGCATATCTTTAAAATAAATTGAAGTAGAAATCCGTAAAAAAGCAGTTAATAATTGGGATTAAAATTTGATCTTTCTGTTTTAGATATTAATAAATTGTTCTGACAAGATTAATTTTCCTGGAATTCCCCTCAAACAACAGCCTAATTATTAGCACATTAAAAAATATTTTAAAATAACTGATACATAATTTGCATATACATAATATTCTTATGTATATTTGTCCTAGGTATTTATCAATAAATAAAAAAATGTACTCATCAGAGCTAATAAAAGGAACTTTAAAAACGATTGTTTTAAAGTTATTATCCGAAAACAAAGAAATGTACGGATATGAAATCACCCAACGCGTTAAAGAATTAACCAGCAACAAAATTCAGATAACGGAGGGCGCATTATATCCAACCCTTCATGCTTTGGAAAGCGATGGAGTAGTGACCACGCAAATAGTAAATATCGGCAAGCGCATACGCAAATATTATACGCTTACACCAAAAGGCAAAATAAATGCAGTTGAAAAAGTCAACGAATTTGCCGACTTCATTAATACAATGAAATTTTTGTTAGACATTAAAATACAATTAGCATAATGTACGCACTTAGTGAAAAACAGATTGATTTTATTCTCAACGATATCAAAATCCGCGGAGTTGAGATGGAGGACCTGCAGCTAAACCTCCTTGATCATGTTTGTTGTATTATAGAGTGTGAGTTTGAACCGGAAGGGGACTTTGAAGATTTCTATCACAAAACAATTTCCAAATTTTTTAAAAAGGATTTTAAAGAAATCGAAGAAGAAACCAATTTATTACTAACCTTTAAAAACTATTACGCCATGAAAAAAACAATGATTAGGAGCGGAATATTTTCCGCCGCAGCAATTATACTAGGCTCTTTGTTTAAAATTATGCACTGGCCCGGAGCTTCAGTAATGTTAGTATTAGGAATAG
>CAISYK010000264.1 GCA_903889605.1 uncultured Bacteroidota bacterium | reverse complement strand
CTTTATATCTGATCGTTTTATTCATTCCGAAAAATCCAATACTTTTGCAGTTATGTTTTAATAAGTATTCTGTAAGTGTTTCAGTTGCGTCATTAAGAAAACCTGATTTATACTTCTTGTCATCCACTAAATAACTTTTTACCATACCTGTTTCTACAACAGCATAATGGTTACCATCTTTAATTATCACATTGCCGGCTATTTCTTCTTCGATGAGTGTTTTCCAGTTATCTTTACCTGTATTTTCTTCAACCAGCACATGATAATACACGCATTGTCTGCCGGACAGAGGAGCAATAAGAGGCTTACCAATAAATTTTATTGTTCCAACAACTTTTGCTGATTCTCCATTCTGGAATGAAGATATCTTCTTTTCAACTGTCTTCTGAAGCTTTCTTCTGACTACAGCAGCTCGGCTGAAGAAATAAGTAAAAATTATCGATGCAATAAGGATCAGGAATACTATTGCAGTAATAATATAAAACAGCAAATTGTCGTACATAGTTTTTAATTATTTTGTAAATAGCCTTGATGTTGGATTTAGGTCGGAGCAAAAATATTATTTGAAATAAAAAAAACACTGTACATAAAAAAATGCACAGTGTTTTTATTTTCATTCTAAGCAAAAAGAGGGAACTCTTTCATCATCTTATTTATCTGTTTACGAACATCGGTAATTACTTTTTCATTTTCATGATTCATCAATACTTTATCAATAAAATCAACAATTTTAGGAATATGTTTTTCTTTTATTCCTCGGGTTGTAATAGCTGCAGTTCCAACACGTATTCCTGAAGTTACAAAAGGTGATTTATCATCAAAAGGCACCATGTTTTTATTAACAGTGATATCCGCTTTTACAAGTACATTTTCGGCAAGTTTACCTGTTAGATTTTTAGAGCGTAAATCAATTAACATACAATGATTATCCGTTCCTCCGGAAATCACTTTATAGCCTTTGTCAACAAAACACTGTGCCATTAGTTTAGCATTTTTCATCACCTGAATACAATATTTCATATAGCTTTCTTCCAATGCTTCACCAAATGCGACAGCTTTAGCTGCGATAACATGTTCTAACGGTCCGCCTTGTGTTCCAGGAAATACAGCTGAATCAAGAATTGCGGACATCATCTTTATTTCGCCTTTAAGTGTTTTTTCGCCCCAAGGATTTGCAAAATCCTTACCCATCATTATCATTCCGCCGCGCGGACCACGCAATGTTTTGTGGGTAGTAGTTGTAACAATATGGCAATATGGCAGTGGGTCATTCAATAAACCTCTTGAAATTAAACCTGCAGGATGTGAAATATCTGCCAAAAGCAATGCTCCGACTTTATCAGCTATTTTTCGTAATTTTTTATAATCCCAATCGCGTGAATAAGCTGATGCTCCGCAGATAATTAATTTTGGTTTTTCTTTAGTGGCAATAGCTTCAATTTTATTAAAATCAATCCGACCTGTTTTCTCCTCCACACCATAAAAACTAGGCACGTAAAGTTTACCGGAAAAATTAACTGGAGAGCCATGTGTAAGATGTCCGCCGTGAGACAAATCGAATCCTAAAATTTTATCGCCTGGTTTTAAAACACCCAGCATAACTGCAGCATTTGCCTGGGCACCTGAATGAGGCTGAACATTCACCCATTCGGCATTAAATAATTTTTTTGCACGGTCAATAGCTATTTGCTCAACTTGATCCACAATTTCACAGCCTCCATAATAACGCTTTCCCGGCAGCCCTTCAGCATATTTATTAGTAAGTACGGAGCCCATTGCTTTCATCACCGCTTCACTCACATAATTTTCTGAAGCAATAAGTTCAATTCCTAAAGTTTGACGTTTTTTTTCTGCGGCAATCAGGTCAAAAATTTCAGTATCTTTTTTCATAGTATCGGTATGGTTTTTAAATTTAGTAAATATTACTCTGACAAGGTTTATAACCATTTCAGAGCTATAGAAAAGTATTTTAAATTTTCAATATTATCAGGTTTTAAACTGACATAAATTTATTTATGCAAATATAGAAATTATTGATAAAACCTACTGTCATTCTTTTTAACGGTTTTAGATAAATGGTATCACTCAGAATTACTTTTTTCCCTCAAAGACGCAAAGAAAACAAAAGATTATGTTTTGCTGAACTTGGGGTCAATATCATAATAATGTGGCAAAGAAACATATTCATAAAACATTTTCTTACTCTCCTAACACGGAATTGTTAAACAGTTATTTGATAAAAAAAATTCTTGGAGGGATTTACCATTCAGCTTATGAAGCAGGCTTTTGCGGGTACTTGATATATAATAATTTAAAATCATCTGGAATTAATTCCATTATAGTTAACCCTACGGATATCAAAAAACTGATAAGTAAATTTAAAAAATTATAGCTCGGCAATGCAGGCAATAATTAATGCAGTTCTGCGGATAGAAGGTTGTTTTTATTGAATTGGTCCATTACAACAGGATAGTCAATCTTCGAAGGAGGAATGGATTTTTATCAGCAATTTTTGACAATGAATATAAAAAAAGCCCCGGCTAAAGGGCTTAAAATATTCATCGTCATAAATACTATTGCCGGTAAGCTGAGTTCCGACAGAGCTAACGGCCTCTTTGGACTTATAAGGCAAAATTAATATAATTATTTTGAAAGTCCCCTAAATTTTGGATTACAACACAGATGGGGAATGCCCAAATAAATTGAATTATTCTTTGAAGAGTGTCATCACATACAGCATGGTTACAAGATGGAAATATGCAGCACATTTGTTCCAAGATTGAATTATTTATCCACAACCACCTTAACAACTACATTTTTTTTCTCGGAAACTACGTTAACAAGGTATGTTCCAGGTGTATATTTTTCAGTAGATATTAGAATATTGTTTCTGCCAATATGAACGTCTTTATTAATATTAACAATAGTTTTGGAAAGTAAATCAGTTACCTTTATTCTAATATTTTGCTGGGAAGGTGAAAAATATTCCAGTGTTATACTTTCCGCTGCTGGATTTGGAAAAATATTTACACTTTCACTATTATCAGAATTTTCGATGGATGAAGTTGCTGTCCAGCAGTTTGTGATTGGAGTTGAAGAAGCGCTGCTTCCTGCATATGGAAGACTATACATATCCTCAAGAGTGCGCAGAACAGTATAATGATCAATATGTTCTGAATATTGACCTCTTATAACATTTGCACCAATGAACAAAGTTGTAATTTGATTGCCATGTGAATTATCATCTTCATCAAAAGTAAGAATGAAAAGACTGTTGTTAGTTTTTGCCCACTGTATATAGGCATCCAGGTTATTATGAAGCCAGGTATCTCCATTTGAAATAGCGACATTTGCTTGGTCAGTCGGGTTATGCATATCATGAATAATGCTGGGAACTACAAATGAAATAGTTGGTAAGGTTGAGAAATTAGATGGAAAACTTGTGAATGGTTTATTATTTATTGAAGGAATGCCATTTGTTAGTGAATTCTGCCAGTTTACCCAAGGATTGTGTTTCCTTGCATAATTGCCGGATGCAGTACCATTATAACCTTCAGAAGGAAGATCCTCAGAATATCCCGAAAATGTTAAAGAGCTGTTAAGCAGACTTGCCCCAAGGTTAGGGTAGGTAAATGGAAAAACCGCAGGATCTGAATCATCAGTGACACCATGGTTTGAACCAGAAAAAAGCATAAGGTAATTAGGTTGACTTGGATGAGTTAACCCATAAGATTTTGTAAAGCTGGCGGCAGAAGTGCCGCTGGCAAGTGAATTAATATACGGCGCATTGGATGAGCCAATAATTGATGAGTACGCACGGTTTTCCATAATAGCTATCACAACATGATCATATTGAGGAATATTTTGTGCATCTGCACATTGATTAAAATATAATGCAGTAAAAAGCAGGTAGAACAAGTGATTTTTTTTCATGATATTAGTTTTTAATTGAACGAATAAATATAATGTAAATAATAAAAAAATATTCTTGATAGTGATGTGTTATGCTCTTATAATTTTTTTCTAATAAAGAAATATCAGCTGCTCAATATAAGGTTATTATAATTACTGAAATACCAAAACTATACCATGTCATAATTGGGGCAAAAGCGACACATTATTTTAAGAAAAAGCGGAGGGTTGTAAAAAAAATGAGTATTTGTTATCCCTAAGTAACAAATAAATATTTTTCAAATCAAAGTTTTTGCTATTTTCACGAACTCAAATATATAATATGTATAAAGACTTTGTAGTAAAAAAATCAACCATTCCCGGTTCAGGAAAAGGATTGTTTATAAATCGTGATGTTAAAAAAGGTGAACGTATTGTTGAATATTTGGGAGAAATAATTAATTGGAAAGAATGTGATGTCCGTGTCGATAAGGATGAGGGAGGTTATGTATTTTTTGTGAATCGTAACAAATGCATCGATGCATTTCATACTCCTGAAGCATTAGCTCGTTATGCTAATGATGCTAAGGGATTATCAAAAGTAAAAGGGCTTACTAATAATTGTGTATATGAAGTATACAAAAAAAACGGCTGGATTAAAGCTGTAAAAGACATAAAGGCCGGTTCTGAAGTATTTGTAAGCTATGGAGCCGAATACTGGCGGGATATACGATACAATATTAAAATAGAAGAAAAAAGACAAAAAGAAGCTAAAAAGAAAAAATAGATTTGAGT
>CAISYK010000263.1 GCA_903889605.1 uncultured Bacteroidota bacterium | reverse complement strand
TTTTTGCAAGCAATTTTTCACTTTCAAAAGGCAATTCATCCCAATTATTATAAAACTCATTCCAGACTTCCTTATCTAATTTACTGGAATTAGCCGCGCCTTTAATTCCTCTTGCTTTTTGGCTTGGGTCAAGACTTGCAAAGTTTACAAGTTTGTATGCCGCTGAATTTGATGTTCGGCCAATAAGCTTCGCTAGATTTATTATATCTGGGTTTTTACTATGCAGCCTTCCAAAAGGGATTTTGCAATAAAGATTTATTGCTAAAATTAATTCTTCTCTAGTCCAGAGTTTTTGTCCTTCTTTCATAAATAATTACCTTACTGTTTTCAAAAGTTACAGTCTACTTTAAATTTCAGCATCTCTCCTTACTATTTTTTCATTTCCAAAAAGTAAAACGCACGCCGGCATATATTCCAAAGCTGCTCATAGGTAAGTAATTTTTAGTGCTTTGCCTGACTGCATTTAGATCGGGGGCAGTCGCTTCGGTATAACTATCAACAAAATCAGTTTCTTTTTCGTAGAGAGTCAGTGTAGATAATTGGTCTGTTTTGTTGACAGTGAATTTTGTAACGATACTTTTTGTAGGCGCCCACGTTTGGTTAATCATTGCAATTTCGGCGAAAAATGTCATTTTGTTGTTTTCTTCATTTTCGCCAAAAAAGGATAAACTGCCGCCTTGAGTTTTTATACCAGCCGCCGAGCAAAAACCAATTGCCAATCCGCCTTCTGACACTGTAGTTGTTTCAAAATTGTCATATCCATTTGAATAGCTGTCAATTTCGGTAAGCCTGCCCATGGTTCCAAATGCTAAGCCCGCTTTTGCATAAGGCTGAATAGCTCCTTCCCCAACAGCTATAATAACAGAAGGGCTGATGCGCACCATACTGGCTTTGGATATAATAGTTTCTTTGATGGTTGGGATGGAGAAAAAGTCAGTATAAGTAGTTTTAGTTTCGCCGCCGATTAGATAATTAAAACCTAATTAGACTCCCAAATTTTTACTAAACATGCGGTCAAAAGATGCACCAAAATTCAGTCCTTTTCCAAGGGAGCTATGCACTCCAGTATGTTTTATGCCGGCGGCAGAAGTTTTTACCTCAGTATCCAAACTTGATTGTGAAGCAGCGTTCATTCCATAACCTATCCCAACATTAACATAAGTGCTTTGTGCATCAGCATACTGCAGGTTTATTGCAGTCATTAATGCTGCAGCGGCGGAACAAAATAGTTTTTTTGTTTTCAATTTTATAGAATTTAAATAGATTTGAATCGGCTTCTCATAAACATCTTTTTTTTAATCATAAGTATTTGAGTTTAGTGAGGTAGTTTTAATAAGCATCACAAAATTATGTGCCGTTGTTTTGCATTTTTTAATGAATGATGAATTTTATCTGGTATGCATTATAATTATCGCCGGTCTGTTAACTTAAATCTATTGATAAATCAGGTTGTTTGGTTGTGTAAAGATAAAATTACTTTTCTCAATTTTGAGGAATGAATACCTAAATTATATGAAACATCGAAATTGAAAATTGGGCAATCTGATTGGGCAAAAAATCCACGCCCGGATTGATTATTATCTTAAATTATCTATCAATATCAAAGTGCGTCAAGGGCAAAACTCCTCATGTCAAATACACTCCAATTAGGCAGCGTGGATAAATTTCCGCGTTTTAAAAAAATCACAATAAATAATTACTCTTCATTTTTATAATTCGTTTGAATAAACCGCCCAATTTTAAACTAATAAACAGAAAGTGCTGCACTATCTGGTTTTATATTATTTTCAAACTAATAACCAAACCATTGCATTTAGGATAACAATTTTATACATTTACTGCAGTGTATCCACAACAGCGCAAATTAAAATTCTAAAACATGAAGGTAAAAACTACTCTTTTCGTCTTTTTTCTTTTTGCTTGGCAGAGTTTAACTTTCGCGCAGGATAAAACATCATTTGATGCCTATAAAGCTGAAGCAAATGGGTATTTCATAAATTTCATGGAAACTGCAAGCGGTATTGCGGCCACTGATAATTATGCTTCAAGCATATACCTTTTTAATGAAGGAAAGTATAAAGTATTATTTAGTTCTCCCGGCTGCGGCAGATATATGAAACTATCGCCAGATAAAAAAAGTATTGGTTTTAAGTATATTCAAGCAGATGGTAAACAAGCCCCGGCTTTGCTTAATATTCAAACAAAAGCAGTTACTCTACTGCATTCTCCAGTTGATTTATGCGGACAAGTGAGCTTCGCTCAAAATGGGGAAACAGGCTTCACTATCGGCAATGAACTTATTATTAAAGATGGGAAAGGCTCTGTTAGTTATCCATTAGGCCAATACGTAAATATTGCACCGATATCACCGGATGGAAAGTTCGTATGTTATAATGATGATTTTGATCAATTGTTTTTATTGAATTTATCGAACAGTGAAGTTATCAAAATTACTTATGGCGAAAAGGGAAACAGCTATCCACTCTGGTCGCCGGATGCATCTAAATTAATGTATTCATCAATTTCCGGTGAGCTTTATATTTATGATCTGCAGAGTAAAAAGACTGCTTTTATTTCCGAAGGGCAGTATCCATCATGGACAGAGGATTCAAAGCACGTAGTTTTTACAAAAACAGAATCCGCTGATTTTCATTTTACTGGTTCGGATATATACAAAGCAAAGTGTGATGGTTCCGAAATAACTGATATTACAAACACGCCTGATAACTACGAAACAGCAGCCATTCCTTCAGGCAATAAAATCATTTATCAAAGCTTAAATCAAAAAACTGTAAATATTAAATCTGCGGCAGTTAATGGGGCTATGGCGGAGCAGCTTATTTTTAAATCTGAAAGTCCATTAAACATAAGCCATGAAGGTATTGCCAAATCAATTCAATCCGAAACCCGCGTTCCGGCAACTGTCCCTTATGTTAACCAGGTATACGATACACCGGAATGGCACTATGGTTATGGATCATGTGCTCCTACTACTTCAATTATGGCAATTGCATATTACAATAAACTGCCTAAATGGCCAATAACTACAAGTAATGGAGTTGGCAGTCACAATAGTGATTACGGTGCTTACGTAGCAGATAAATACCGTATAAACGAATATTATTATCAGGATGTATCTGCTACCGGCGGTGGTGAAGATGCCTGGGGCGGTTACGGAAATATGTGGACAGGTTCTTACTCTCCGCATTCTCGGATGCAGCAGTATCTTTCCAATCATTATTTAACTTCTGTTTTGGAAGATGCTGATAATTACTCTAAAGTCTTAGCTCAGATTAACAGCGGTTTTCCTTTCCCTGTATGCAATCTGCTGACCACTGCCGGGCATTTGACCTTAGCTGTTGGATATATCAACGGGCAGCATACAATCATTTTTAATGACCCTTATGGAAATAAAAATAATGGTGCATGGCCTAATTTGGCCGGACAAGATTCGCATTACGACTGGCCGGGATATAATAATGGTAACCAAAACCTGAATACAGTGGCATGGACTGTAACAGCGCAAGGTTCAGAGGTTTCCTATAATGATACTATTATTGATGATGTTTTTTATAATCATGGTTTTTATATAAACAATAGTCAGAATACTGCAGTTCAGCGCTATTATCACGATTTAAATTCGGGATATAATAACCATTACTGGTACACAGGAACCGAAGCCGGTACTGCCGACATCTGCTATGTAAACTGGACACCCACTATTACTACTGCAGGAAATTATGAAATTTTTGCTTATATCCCCGGAGGAGCAGGTTGTACTGCGGTAAGTGCAAAATATCAGATTTATAATTCAAGCGGTGCTGCCAGTGTTGTAATTGATCAAAGTCTAAACAGCGGCCAATGGGTTTCGTTGGGAATCCATAGTTTAGCTGCCGGTCAAACCGATTATGTTTATTTGGGTGACGCAGCAGGTGCCGCAGGTCAGAACATTGCTTTTGATGCAATGAAATTCAGGCTTGTCGGTTCTGCGGATCCTACAGCACCAACAACAGCTGTTACTTCGCCAAATATTTGGAAGACAGCTGATTTTTCAGCGACCTTTACCGATGCTGATAATATAGGAGGCAGCGGACTTGATAAAAGTTATTACCAGGTGCTTGATTACGATGGCGCTGAATGGCATGCGAATGCTTCAAATGGTTTTTTTGCGGATAATTTTGATTCGTATAATTCAACTGTTTGGTCAGTACCTCCAAGCAGCGGAACATGGATTGCAGCAGGCGGAAACCTAATTCAGAATGATTCCGGTGCCGGCAATTCAAATATCTATGCTTTGCTTAATCAGAACTTGTCGAACCGGTATTTATACCAGTTTTATGCGATGGTTGATCCTGCCGCCTACAGCACAAGCCAGCATCGCTTCGGCTTTCACTTTTTTAGTGATAACGGGGCTCTCACCAATAGAGGCAACTCCTATTTCATTTATTTCAGGCAGGAAACAAGTACACTTGAAATTTTTAAAGTTATAAATGATGTGTTTACATTGACTAAAACAATTAATAATGTAAATACAGCTTTCAGTCAATGGTATGATTTTAAAGTGATTTTTGACCGCACCACAGGGAAAATTGATGTATACAGGGACAATATACTTCTCGGCTCCTGGACAGATTCAAATGTTTTGACCACTTCGGGTGATTATATTTCATTTCGTACCGGAAACTGCAAGGCAAATATAAGTGAACTGAAAGTATACCGCTCCAGACTTCCTTCAGCGGCAATATCTGTAGGTGCTGCATCAGCAAATGATATTAGGTATCAGAATCCTGATTCGGCTACTTATTCAGGAAAAATTAAATCAATTGTTAATGATGCTGCCGGAAATCTCTCAGCCATTGCCTTCGAAAATATTTATGTTGATTGGACTGCTCCCTCATGTGTAACAGTTAATGACGGAACCGGTGCAGATATTGATGCATCAAGTTCACTTACTGCATTGTCGGCAAACTGGACAGCTTCTGCAGATATTAATTCCGGAATTTCAAAATATTGGTATGCAATAGGAACAAGCGCCGGAGCAACTGATATAGTAAACTGGACAGACAATAATCACAGCACGTCAGTAATAAAGTCAGGGCTTAACCTGACACAGGGGCAGGTTTATTATTTTAGTGTTAAAGCGGTTAACGGCGCAGGATTGAATAGTATATGCAATTCGGACGGGGTTTTGGCTGATGTTACCACAGGAATCCGTGAAAACGAAAATGCAATTATTGTTTCGGCGCAGCCAAATCCATTTAATGAAAATGCTGAATTATTCTTTTCTCAAAAAACTGAACAAATAATAACAATAACACTTACCGATGTTCTTGGAAAAGAAATAACAATAGCCAGTGCTGTTTATCCGGCAGGCAAAAACAGCATTTTATTAAACGCTCATGACCTTAAGCTTGCAAAAGGTGTATATACTTTTAGGGTTTCATCTGATAAGTATGCTTCATCGTTGAGATTGATAAAATATTGAAATAGATTCTGCAATTGAAAAAAATGAAGAATGTATAATGTAGAGTACTGGTAATTGTTTTGGCTAAAGCCAATGCCGACAAATTTATTAAACCCACGACCTAAAGATCGCGGCAACTTTGAAGTTAAAAAGATTATATAATTCTCCAGTGGAGTTAGGCAACATAGGAAAAGTATTTCTGCACACAATTGCCACGGCCTTTAGGCCGTGGATAATGGAAAAAAACTAAAAAGGCTTTAGCCAAAATAAATATGCCGTACACCAAAGTATTGATACATTACATCTGGGCAACCAAAAATCGCGAACATTTAATTAACAATGAGTTGAAAGCATTATTGCTTCAGCATATACGGGAAAACAGCATTAAAAAAGGAATTTTTATAGACACCATTAATTGTGTCACTGACCACATTCATTTGATCGTTTCCCTTGGCACGGAACAAACAATCGCTAAAACAGGTATGTTAATAAAGGGTGAGTCATCGTTTTGGGTGAATAAACAAGAATTTGTCAAAAATAAATTTGAATGGCAGGACGAATATATTGCCTTATCGGTAAGCTATTCTGCAGTTGATAAAGTAAGATCGTATATTTTAAATCAGGAAGAACATCACAAAAAGAAAACTTTTGCCGAAGAGTATGATGCATTTTTGAATGCGAATCACTTTGAAACGGTTTTGGCTAAAGCCAATGCCGACAATATTATTACCCCCACGACCTGAAGGTCGTGGCAGCTATGCCAATAATATAAGCTATGGAATTTCCAGGTTATAAAATAAATTAATGGTGATATTTTTCAGCATGCAGCTGTCGCTATTTTTAGGCGGCGGATAATAAATAAAACTAAAAATCTGCAGCAATTTTATCTGCAAAATACAGAATGAAGCTCCATAGATTCAAAAATAAAGCAGCGATGAAATTTTTCAGCGTATTGTTGCCGCAACCTTTAGTCCATGGGAAAAAGGAAAAACAAAAAAGGCTTTAGCCAAAAAACGCACAAAAAAAACAGACATGAAAAAAACATTTACTATCAATTTGTTTCTGAGCTCTTTACTCTGCATATTAACTAATAATCCAGCCGCAGCGCAAATCCCCGTCGATTGCAATAAAACCCTTATTACTACCATTGAAGGGTTTGATGTTTATAACCACAACCCCTCGGGTTTTACCATGTATAAGGCAAAGATGTATATTGATGCAGACGGAAGTCCGAGAGCTTACGGCCCAAGCAACAGCGGATTAGATTGGACTGCAAATGCAGGCTCTACGGGTAATTGGTGGGGAGTAGTTACAGATAATAACGGCAACCCTATTATTCAAGGTTCCGGAGGGCCTTATCCGGGCATGTATGTTTCAACAACATCTTTAGTAAACTCTTCATATTCATCAACAAATCCTTCGAGGTATGTTAATTCGGAAGCGGTTCCGTTTTTTGTTTTGCCTACTGCGCTGGTATCTTTAGGAGGAATCCATATCGGTGATGTTGGGTATGTATATAATACTTCGTCAGGTCTTGGGTGTTTTGCTATATATGCTGATTCAGGCCCTGCGGGATCGCTTGGCGAAGGTTCGATTTACCTTGCAGGTCAGATAGGTGTTAACCCCAATGCAAGAACCGGCGGGACTTCTTTAGGAATTATTGATTATATTGTTTTTCCAAACTCCGGTTACGGTCAAGGCACGATTCCTTCAATTGCTAAGATTGACAGTATAGGAAATTATTATATAAATACAGTTGGCGGAACAGGCATAACAGCTTGTCTGGAACCTCCGGGAAGCGACCCTATTGCACCGACAACACAAATATCGGTTCCTTCCGGATGGACCACAGCTAATTTCACATCAACATTCACCGATGCTGATAATGCAGGAGGCAGCGGACTTGACAAAAGTTATTACCAGGTGCTTGATTACAATGGAACCGAATGGCATGCAAATGCTGCTAATGGTTTCTTTGCGGATAATTTTGATTCGTATAATTCACCTGTTTGGTCGGTTCCTGCAAGCAGCGGAACATGGCAGGTTTCGGGAGGTAATCTTTTGCAGAATGACTCAGCTTCGGCTAATTCCAATATTTATGCTTCACTAAATCAGAACTTGTCGAATCGGTATTTATACCAGTTTTATGCAATGATGGATCCTTTAACATACAGTGGAAATGCACATAGATTCGGTTTTCATTTTTTCAGTGACAACGGCGCACTTCCAAACAGGGGAAACTCTTATTTCATATATTTCAGGCAGGAAACCAGCGTTCTTCAATTTTATAAGGTTGTAAACGATGTTTATACTTTATCCAGTACGGTGAATAATGTCACAACTGCTTTCAGCCAGTGGTACGACTTTAAGGTGATTTTTGACAGGACTGCCGGTAAAATAGATGTTTACAGGGATAATATACTATTAGGCTCATGGACTGACTCAAGCGTTTTGACAAACACGGGGGATTATATTTCATTTCGTACCGGAAACTGCAAAGCAAAGATCAGTGAATTGAAAGTTTACAGGTCAAGGCTTCCTTCAGTTACAATATCTGTAGGTTCCGCAGCGACTAATGATATAAGGTTCCAAAACCCTGATTCTGCAATGTATTCAGGAAAAATTAAATCGATTGTAAATGATGCCGCCGGAAATCTTTCTGCCATTGCTTCCCAGAATATTTATGTTGACTGGACTGTTCCTTCATGCGTAACCGTGAATGACGGCATTGGAAGCGACATCGATACTGTTGGTTCACTTAGTTCACTTTCAGCAAACTGGACAGCTTCTAATGATGCCAATTCGGGAATTTCAAAATATTGGTATGCTATTGGAACAAGTGCAGGAGCTACTGATGTGGTAAGCTGGACAGACAATAGTCATAACACCTCTGTTACTAAATCAGGGCTTTCGCTGGCTTCCGGACAACTTTATTATTTTAGTGTTAAGGCAGTAAATGGAGCTGGGTTGAACAGTATCTGCAGTTCTGACGGAAGTTTAACTGATGTTACTACAAGTGTAATTGAAAATAAAAATGCAATTAATGTTTCGGTACAACCAAATCCATTTAATGAAAATGCTGAGTTATTCTTTACTCAAACATCCGAACAAAGAATAACAGTTACACTGATTGATGTCCTGGGAAAAGAAATACAGATAGCTGATAGAATTTATCCTGCAGGAAAAAACAGTATTGAAATAAATGCAGCTGAACTGCAGCTTGCAAAAGGAATATACACTTTCAGGGTTTCATCTGATAAATATACGGCTTCATTAAAATTGATAAAATATTAAAAAACTTCTTTAGTGTTTTTTTCGTTTTTCTGTTCGATATTTTTTTCTGTTCCTTTTACAGATTTACCTTTGTTAAAGCGGTACTTTATTTCCAGAAGAACAATATTTTTAAGGAAACTTATACTGCTGAAACTGCTTTCTTTATATGTTTCAGTTTTGATATAACTTCCCTGATTATAGTCAATACCCAGATTAACCGGCATAAAATACAAGAGCATAATATTCAGCTTTTGTTTAAAAAAAGGTTTTTGAATTAAAATAATCCAATAGTCGTTATTTGACTTATTGTATCCCTGAGCGGTAATATCTTTAAATATTTCCTTTTGATACTTTAATACTGCAACCGCTCCTGATTTTTGATGCACATAAACGAGTTGGCTCGACATGGTCCAATCGTTAATATTATTTGTTTTATCTGCATAGTCAATACTGCTTTTGAAAAAATTGAAATCATTCTGTAAGAATAAGCTCTGCCCAAATGGAATGTTAATGCCTGCCTCAACCCCGTAATTGTTGTATTTCCCCGCATTGCTGTAATTATATTCAAAAATTGTATCGCTTCTTAATTTTCCTATTTCTGTAATATAGCTGTTCGAAAAATGATAATATGGTTCAATTCTTATAAACCCGTCTAAAATGGACGCTTCTATGGATACCTTATTTGTAACCTCTGGATGTAAATAAGGGTTTCCTGTTCTTACACTTTGCTGGTCAATAATATTTGTAAACGGATTCGTTTGGCTTATGTTAGGGTAATTGCTGGAGGAGCGGTATTTTGCTTTTAAATCAAGCTGTTTAAATGGTTTATATTTTACATCGGCATAAGGCTGAAAAATGAGATACGAGTTTTTTTGTCCATGCGCATCAGGTGCGCTGGTTTCTCCTGCTCCGCCTAATTTTACTCCAAATGTTTTACTCTTCTGCCAGGAAAAATAAGTGTATAATTTATTGCGGAAATCGGCGTATTTAAATTGATTTGTAATTTCATTAGCAGAATAATTATCATTTCGTTTTTCCCATGAATTACCATATCCTATCTGAAGGTTTGTTTTTGCATTGAATGTATGCAGATACTCTAAATAAAATTTTGTGCTGTTTTTATCATCTTTACCCAGCTCTTTGATTTTTAAAAGCAAATTTTCTTTATAATCAT
>CAISYK010000262.1 GCA_903889605.1 uncultured Bacteroidota bacterium | reverse complement strand
TTAATGGAAATATCATCCACTGCAATTAGAAAAGCGATCAAAGAAAGCAATGATATTCGCAGTTTTATTCCCGATGCAGTTTACCAATACATAAAAAAAATGCATTTTTATGAAAAGTAAGCCGTTAAATAAATAGATTACCGCTTACTAACCTGGTTCTTGTTATTTAATCTAGCTGCAAAAAAAATGATTTGAAATTTCAATTTTACTTAAATATATTTACAAAAACGAAAAACCAAACTATAAATAAAATAAGATGAAAAAAAATTATTTAACTATTTTATTGATTTCACTCAGCATACTAATTATTGGCAGTTCATCTGCACAAAACTGTGTTGATGCTACAATCCAAATCACAACCTCAATTCAAAGCAATCCAGCTTCAATTACATTTAGCTGGTCTCCGATAGCAGGGTCCACAAGTATAAAAATATACCGAAAAACAAAGCTATCCAACAGTTGGGGACCTGCATTTGCAGCCTTGGCAGGAACAGCAGTAACTTATACTGACAACACCGCAGTGGTTGGAAACGCCTATGAATATAGAATATCCAGCACAGGTACCGTTACAGCAAATACATATATTTATGCAGGTATTAAATTCCCGCAGATAGACAACAGGGGCAAAATAATTTTATTGATAGATAATACCTTTACCACTGCATTATCCGCAGAACTCAAAATATTAGAGTCCGACATGATAGGTGATGGATGGCAGGTAATAAGGCATGATGTTTCAAGAGGCGACACTCCTCCAAATATTAAAGCATTGATTACCGCGGATTATACTTCAGACCCTCTAAACGTAAAAGCTGTATTTATTTTTGGACACATTCCTGTGCCTTATTCAGGTGACATTAACCCTGATGGACATCCCGACCATAAAGGAGCATGGCCTGCTGATAATTATTACGCTGATATGACCGGAGATTGGACTGACAACAATATTAATGATAGTCTGGCTTCAAGGACACAAAATAGAAATGTTATTGGTGATGGGAAATTCGATCAAAGTATTATACAAAGCACAGATCTCGAAATAGGAAGAGTAGATCTTTTTGATATGGGAACTTCT
This sequence comes from uncultured Bacteroidota bacterium, assembly GCA_903889605.1. Classification (GTDB taxonomy): domain Bacteria; phylum Bacteroidota; class Bacteroidia; order 2-12-FULL-35-15; family 2-12-FULL-35-15; genus 2-12-FULL-35-15. Next base: position 4,712 of record CAISYK010000262.1, on the reverse strand, counting down.
TTTGTACTTAATGAAGAGCAGCTGCTGCAGCAATACCTCAGCAAAGACCATAACTATAAGCACAAAGTATTTAATGCTCAAAGGCGTGCATTAATTGATGACAACTTTGGCTATTTTAGCGGTGAAGCATTTGCAAGCAGCGGATGGAGAAACTTTACTGCAATGTTTCCCCCTGCAGATATTACGGCAGGAGATTATTTTACCGATATGGCCAGTCAAAATTATTTATGGTCATACGGCTGCGGAGGAGGATCTTTTTCCTCATGCGGCGGTGTTGGCCAAACTTCTGATTTTGAAAGTAATTCACCTCAATCTGTTTTCACAATGCTGTTCGGAAGTTATTTCGGCGATTGGGATTCTCAGGCAAATTTCCTTAAGGCTCCGCTAGCTTCTTCCGGCTGGGGCTTAACTTCTTCATGGTCGGGCCGCCCTTATTCTATATATCATCACATGGCTTTGGGCGATAATATTGGCTATTCCGCAATGGTTACCATGCGTAATTTCGGTTTATACGTATATGACTATGCTGCTAATTATGTAACTATTGGCTTTATGGGCGACCCAACTCTAAGAATGCATACTATTGCACCTCCTATGAATTTGGCTGCAGTTCCTAATCTTTCTAAAATAAATTTAAACTGGACAGCTTCTGCTGATACTGTTTTAGGTTATTGTATATACCGCACAGATTCAGCATCAGGAAACTATAATCGGATAAATAACAGCATTATTACCGGAACAAATTTTGTAGATTCTTTTCCTTTAAATCAGGCTAATCTTTATATGGTAAGAGCAGTTAAACTCGAAACATCAAACAGCGGTTCTTATTACAACCTTAGCCAGGGAGCATTTGATTCAACTTCAATTAACTTAACTGCCATAAACACTTATTACATCTATGATGCGCGTTTTAGAATGTATCCTAATCCGGCCAAGGACAATACTAATGCAGAATTCTATTTGGATGATAATTCAGAAGTAAATATAAGTTTGTTCGATGTGATGGGCAAAGAAGTGATTGCCATTATTAGCTCAAATCTTGCAAAAGGCACGCATAAGTTTAATATCTCCACAAAAGATCTGCCTAAAGGTATTTACATTTGCAGCTTAAAAATAAATGATAAAACTGTTTATAAAAAATTAGTGGTATCGGAATAATCTTCAGTATAATTGCATAAACCGGCATAAAAATAAATAAAAGCACTAAGGAACACACAGGAAACATAGTGAATCTTAGTGGTTTTAGAGCTTCAGCAGTAAAATTTATTTTTTGACTGAACAGCCGACTTTTTTTTAATATCCAGCTTTAGCGGAACCAATATTTTCAATTGGATGCCAGGTTGTTTTTATTTCCTGATTATCGAAAATCAAATATGGACTTTGAGCTTTATCAGATGTAAGATCAAGTTTATCATAAATAAAAACCCGTTTCACATTCAGTGAAGCATTTTCTTTAATGGTCTTTATTTCGCTTTTATTATTACGGTAATAAGTCAATGCGTTTACATCCATGTGTGATGAAAAATGAGAATGCAGCTCTTCACTGTTTCCTGTAAGAATATTTACCACTCCGCCAGGCAAATCAGAAGAATTCAATACTTCAGCAAACGTAACAGCGCAAAGCGGTTTACTTTCTGATGCAAGAACAATACAAGTATTGCCGCCTGAAATAACGGGAGCAACAGCAGTTACCAGGCCAAGCAATGAACTTTCTTCCGGAGCAATAACTGCAACTACACCTGTTGATTCAGGAACCGAAAAATTAAAATGTGATGATGCCACTGGATTCACAGAGCTGAATACAGCTTGATATTTATCACACCAGCCTGCATAATACACTAAACGATCAACAGAAAGCGTCACCTCATCCTGAGCCGCTTTTACCGTTAAACCCTGCAGTATAAGTTCAGAAATAAATTGATCTTTTCTTCCCTCAAGCATTTCTGCTATACGATATAAGATCTGACTGCGGTTAAATGCAGCTCGTCCGCTCCATCCGCCGAAAGCACCGCGTGCTGCAACTACAGAATTACGGAAATCTTTGCGCGATGATTTACAAATATTCGCAATGGTATCGCCTGTTTTATTTTTCAGAGGATAAAATCTTCCTGATTCTGTTCTCGGGAACTGACCTCCGATATATATTTTGTAAGTTTTTAAAATTTCCAATCGTGCTGCCATTTTTTTTATTGTTTTTATGTCCCCTGACAGGGTCAGGGTTTCAAACCCTGTTAGGGATAATTATAACTATATTATTTTAGAATTAATTTAAACAATTATGATGAAAATTATTTTTAATAACAACTGCACCTATTACATTTTATTTATCTGTTTTTCACCCCTAACAGGGTTTGAAACCCTATTAGGGTATTTATTCTAAAATTTCAGATAAGGCATTAGCCCATGCAATCCGCCTTCACGGCCGAAACCGCTTTCTTTATATCCTCCGAAAGGTGAAGCTGGATCAAATTTATTATATGTATTTGCCCAAACTACGCCTGCACGCATTTTACTGGAAATGTTGAATATCTTAGATCCTTTATCAGTCCAGATGCCTGCAGAAAGCCCGTAGGCGATATTATTCGCTTTCTCAATTACTTCCTCTATTGTGCGGAAAGTTTGGATTGTTAAAACAGGTCCGAATATTTCTTCCTGCACAATACGGTGCGATTGTGAAGCGTTTAAAAATAATGTAGGGCGGCAGAAATACCCTTTGCTTGGAATACTGCATGAAGACTGATAAAAATCAGCGCCTTCATTTTTTCCTATTTTGATATATTCATTAATTTTAAGTAACTGTTCCTTTGAATTGATTGCCCCGATATCAGTATTTTTATCCATAGGATCGCCTACAATTAAGGACTCCATTCTGTCTTTAAGTTTACGGATAACAATATCAGTAACATTTTCCTGCACAAACAAACGCGAACCTGCACAGCAAACATGCCCCTGGTTAAAGAAAATACCATTAATAATTCCTTCAACAGCCTGATCGATGGGTGCATCTTCAAAAATAATATTTGCTGCTTTTCCGCCTAATTCAAGTGTCAGCTTTTTATCTGTTCCGGCAATTGCTTTCTGAATCATTTTACCAACATCTGTAGAGCCGGTGAAAGCAATTTTATTGATGTCGGGATGATTTACCATGGCGGCACCTGTTTTTCCCGCGCCTGTGATAATATTTACTACACCGTCAGGTAATCCGCTGTCACGAATTAATTCAGCCAATTTAAGAGCAGTAAGTGAAGTTGTTTCTGCCGGTTTTAAAACTACAGTATTTCCGGCTGCCAATGCAGGAGCAATTTTCCATGCTGCCATTAACAGGGGGAAATTCCAAGGAATAATTTGTCCTGCAACACCTAATGGCTGAGGATTTCTATTAGGGAAAGCATACTCTAATTTATCTGCCCAGCCTGCATTATAAAAAAAGTGATTAGCTGCTAAAGGCACATCTATATCGCGGCTTTCACGAATAGGCTTACCGCCGTTCATAGTTTCAATTACAGCAAATTCTCTTGCACGTTCCTGCATCAATCGTGCAATACGGTAAATATATTTCCCGCGCTCTTTGGCGGAAATTTTACTCCATTTTTCAAATGCTTTACGTGCAGCTTTTACAGCTTTGTCAACATCCTTTTCATCCGCTTCTGCCACTTCTGCAATCTTTTGTTCCGTAGCAGGATTTATAGTATCGAAATACTTTTTGCTGTTCGGCTTTACAAATTTCCCGTCAATAAAAAGATCGTATTGTTTTTTAAGATTAATGTGTTTGGTATCTTCAGGAGCAGGTTCGTAAGCCCAATCTGTTTTGAAATCCAATGCGATTTTGTTTTCTTGTTTTTTGCTCATCGTTGTTTTTTTTATTCAGTTGCCCTAACAGGGTTTCAAACCCAATTAAGGTTTACTTTATTAAAAGGTGATTAATTTGGTATAAAAATACTGATTCTATTTTTAAAGTATTTTAACACATTTCGTTTAATAGCCCCTGACAGGGTTTCAAACCCTGTTAGGGTTTACTTTATTAAAAGGTGATTAATTTGGTATAATAATTATTGATTCTATTTTTAAAGTATTTCAATACATTTCGTTTAACAGCCCCCTGACAGGGTTTCAACCCCTGTTAGGGTTTACTTCTGTTATTGGTTAATATATTTGATATAATAATTACATGTATATTTTTAAAAGTATTTTCAACACATTTCTTTTATAATACTCCCGACAGAGTTTAAAATCTTTTCAGGGACCTTAGTTATAAACATAAAAGTTTCGACTCTAATTCTAGTATTAAATTCTGGTTTATTTGCTGATGGCTGCACTTAAAATTTTCAATATCGTTAAACAATTCGATCACTTCTTTTCTTTTCAATTGAGTTGGTTTGTCAGAAATTAACGAGTGATATGACGAGTGCTTCCAACTGGAAATACTTGAAACAAATTGATGATGAACAGGGTTTGAATGAATATATAAAATTAATGACTTCAAATATTCAGACGAAGAAATTTCCTTTCTTCTGAACGAACGAATAAATAAATTTCCTCTTCGGCGCTGCTGTTTATTAACAGCCTGAGAATACCCATTAAAAAAATTAGAAAACTGCTTACTTATATGAAGACTAAAAAAATCAATCTCCATATTTGCCGCTGATAGGGTTTTAAAACCTGTTAGGGTCATATTTTCATCCGGGAACTTATCATTTTCTTTTAAAAACTGA
>CAISYK010000261.1 GCA_903889605.1 uncultured Bacteroidota bacterium | reverse complement strand
TTTTTTCAGGATGAAATTGGACTCCATATATATTATCCGAATTTACTGCACTAGTAAAAGGCAATCCATATTCGGTTTCCGCTATTTCATTTCTAATATTACTGCAATGGAAATAATAGGAATGCAGAAAGTAAAATCTGGCCCCATCATCAAAACTTTCCAGTAATTTATTAGACTTTTGAGGATTTATAGTATTCCATCCCATGTGAGGCAAACGGGTTTTGTGTTTTATCAGCGAAGCATCGAACTTTTTTACTACACCGTCTATCCAGCCAAGGCCCGGCAGGACACCTTCCTCGCTTGATTTAGCTAAAATCTGCATACCCACACAAATTCCTAAAACCGGTATTTTTTTTCCTAAAACCAATTCATCAAGAGATTCTTTCATACCGGACTGCTGCAATAGTGTCATGGCATGATCAAATGCACCGACACCCGGCAGAATTATTTTTTCGGCATTTTCAAGTTCCTCTTTTCGCGCTGCAATTATGACCGGGATGTTAAGTCTTTTATATACATTGGCAAAAGCGCTGATATTGCCCAAACCGTAATTGATAATTGTGATCACCTCTTTCCTCCTTTTTCCAAACCGAATGCACGCATTACTTTTGCGCCAATTTGATAAATACTTTCCTGAGACTTATAATCCTTATACGTTTTATTTGGAGCATCCATATAACTTTGTAGTTCGTCTACCGTAATTCCAAGTTTTGTTGCAATGTATTCAAAGTCCTGAGCAATTGTTTCATTGTCATACGCAGGTTTACTAAGCTTTTCTAAAGCCTCTGCCCTTGTCATTTGGCCTGTTAGTATTAAACTTGAGTACTGAACTTTCCTTGTATCAAAACCAAACTTTTTTGTAAGCCAATAAGATTCGTAAAATTTGGTAAATCTAGATTCAAAATGTTTTTGAGGATATTTCTGCCATCCAAATTTGTCAATCAGCAGCTGCATGGCTTCTTCTTTGATATATGGAACAAAATCCAGCGGACGTATAATCTTGATTCCCTTGATATAAGGCAAATACACTTTATGCCATAGAATATTAGTAACTTTATAGCTGCCTAATGGCTTTTGCCCAAATTTTTTATGAATATCTTTTAATTGGATTGAATCTGATTGGTAATACATCCATTCAATTGGGTTACGAACACATTCTGTTGAGTAGTTACCGCCTGTCAAAATATATTTTATTTTGTACTTCGAAGCAAATTCGTACATGGCGGCAAAAAAGGCATGATCCTGAGGAACATCGATATGAGGAACACCGGATTTGAAATAAGCCAGCTGTAGGTCTTTCATCTCTTCCCAATTAACAACATGTGTATATAAATCCAGGCCTAATTTATCCACCATCCGTTCGATATTGTTAACGGCAATTTGTGAGTTCCAGCCTGCATCAACATGAAAAACCAAAGGACGCAAACCATATTTTTCTTTTACAATATAAGTTAGATAAGAACTATCAATCCCTCCGCTCATACCCATTATACAGTCGAAGTCTTTCCCTTTTCCTTCTTTCTTAATTTTATCGATGGTTTTCCATAATGCTTTTTCTCCGCGTTCATCGGTATGCCAATGCGGTAATATGGCTTTATAATAGGTATTACAATGGTCACAAACACCCTTTTCATCAAAGATGATTTTAGAGTCGGTTGTATCCATTACACAATTTGTACAGATTTGATAAATTACTCGATGCATATGATATTAAATTTTTTATTTTTCTAAAACAAAGAAAACAGACTATTTAATAGATCTTTCTATTAAATCCTGATATCTAATGAATGCCTGTTCCCAATTTAAAAGATGGCTCAATTTATTTATCCCTTTTTCAATTTTTTGCAGCCTTAGATCAGAATCATTAAAAGCAATATTTATGGTATTTAAAATTGAAATCTCATCTAAAGGATTGAAATAGAAAGCTGCATCTCCACAGACATCTGTTGCGAAATCAAGATTAGAGGTCAAAATTGTTTTTTTGTGATGCATGGCTTCAACATAAGTTCCTGAAAAAGATTCAAGAAGGGTAGGCATAAGTAATGCATCACACTGAATATAAACTGATGGAACATTCTTCATTTCAACGGGGCCTAAATTGATGATTATATCTTCGAGACCTTCATCTTTAATTGAATTTATAAACTCTTTTGCTTTTTTATGCTGTGTTTCACTAATAGTAGTAACTAAACAATATGGTAAAGATAATTGCTTAATTTTCTTAGCAATTGAAATAAATATTTCCAGATTTTTGTGAGGATAATAATAGGTTAAATAAAGCAGCTTTATTCTACCTTTTGGCAATTTAAAATCATACAATTCGCCAGCAATAATATTTTCTAAAGATACAGAATTTGGAATTACATAGATGTTTTCAATCTCGTATAGCCTTTCGAGTCTTTTTTTCATGGTATTAGTTTGGGCTACCATTGTAGAAATATATTTCAGGTTTTTCTTGAAATAAAAAAGCTTAACTTTTCTCGAAAACCAACTTTTGAGATCCATTCTTTCCCATACAATACTTTTTGGATATACTGCGTATGACCAATCAAACAAAAAGACTTGAGAAATTTGCGTTACAATTGGAATATCTGCAAGGTTAAAAACGACTTTAATATTCAATTTTTTTAATATACCTGGAATGATAAATCGATAAACATAAGGAAATAAAAAACTTTTTAAGTAAAAAGAATTAATTTCAATTACCTCAATAAAATCATTTGAATATTTCTCATATTCATTTTTATTTGGAGTTAATACGTAATATTTATTTGAATTACCATTGGCAATGAGAATACTCAAATAATTATTCAAAATACTCTTCCCCCCACCAGTTTTTGAATTCAGGCCATTGATTAGAATATTTGCCATTAATTTGCTTTTCTTGTATTTTCTATAGCATCGCTAAATCCTTGAGCCATATTTGCTATTGTACAGAATCTAGAATAATAAGTATAAGCCTGGTTGCCAAGTTTTCTCGCAAAATCAATTTTTAAACATAGCTCTAAAATGTAACTTTCTAAAGAATTAATATTATCTTCACAAAAGAATCCGTTTGTGCCATGTATAATATTCGTCTTTTCTCCTCCACTTACAGCATTTTTTTTGGTAATAAAAGGCACACCAAAACCTAGGCTTTGAAGTACAGATAAACCAGCTTGTCCAAATGAAACAGATACAATTGCCTGACTATAAAAATTCAGTAATTCATTGGTATCGGTGATTTTACCTGCAAAAATAACTCGTTTATTTAAATCCAACTTGTTGACTAAAAATTGTAAATTTTCCTTTTCTTCACCTTCCCCAATAATAATTAAAGTAGTCGCTAAAGGAATTTTATCCTTTATATTGTAAAAAGCATTTATTAAAACATCATTTTGTTTTCTTTTATCTAAACTTCCCACAAATAATATGCTGTTTTTTGATTTATTTTCGTAGCATTTGCTTCGTTTTCCAATATCAAAAGTATTATTAGCAACAAATAGTTTTTGGGGGGCTACACCTGATTTTACAAAACTTTCTTTTGCTTCTTTTGTATAAAAAATGCTTGAGTAATTCTGGTTCGTTAAATACAATTTAATTTTATTACCTATGTAATTCTTACTAAACCAAGTTCCCCACCAAATGAACTTAGAATTTTTGTTATGTAAATACATCGCAAGGATATTGTTAACCCAATGCAAGTCAAACATAGAAATAATTACATCATACGAATTATTTTTCACTTCAGATAATACACCCTCTTGAATATAAAAAGGGCCAATTTTTTTTTTGTTTTTTATTATTTCTACAAATTTATCATCTTCGGTAACAGCATTTTTCCCTGAATGCAAAACTGTAACATCATAC
>CAISYK010000260.1 GCA_903889605.1 uncultured Bacteroidota bacterium | reverse complement strand
TGAATCATCTTTCATTTCATGTTTCCGAAAGTAGGCTATTCCTTCAAATTTAATAATCCAATCAATTAAAGGGGCATAGAATTTACCTGCATTTTCGGGACGGGATTCGCCTGAAATAACAAAACGATTAGATGAAGTATCGAACATTACAGAAGGTGAATCTTCTGTCCCTTCTATTATTAGTGAATCCATAATATTTGATAATTAAATAATTCCATTAACACATATTTAAATTAATTTGAAAATTATAATTACAGACTTTCAAATCAGCTCAATGCCGCATTCATTACTGTTCATTAATAATCAATAAAATCAAACTGCAAATCAACTGTATCAGAAAATTCATTTCCTGCATCAAGCATATCATCATCGCGTTTATCGTAATGCCATTCTATATTAATTTTGTAATCCTGCTCAACAAACTTTTTTATGATTAAAAGAATGTCCATTATATACTTCGCAGAAGTTGAATTGAAATAATCTAATTTAAATACGAAAACTAAAGGTGAATCACCTTTCGATTCCTGTTTTCTGGAATAAAGTGTTTCTTCGAATTTAACGATCCAATTTATTACCGGAGTATAAAACTTGCCTGCATTTTCTGGTCGCGACTCACCTGACACAATAAAACGGTTCGATATAATATCGAACATTATTTTCGGTGAATCTTCAGTTGCCTCAATTATAAGCGAATCCATATATGGTTATGTTATTTTTTAATTTTTATTTCTGTTTGAAAAAGATAAAAAGATGTTTGTTCGGTCAGCGGTTTAAAATCGTATTTTATTTGATTATCCGATTTAATTGCAATATCTATTATTCCTAAACCAGCGCTGTTTTCATCTGTACGTTTTGAAATCAGTTGTTCGCGATACATTTTTTTTAATTCCAAATTATTAAGTTTTGAAACTTTGTCCAACTTTTCTTTTAACGCAGGGACATCATTATTTAATATATGGTTACCAGTTATTACTGTGAAATGATCATCGGATTTACATAAAAGAAGCATCGCGATATTGTGATTGTGAGACCTTTTGGAAGCATATTTGCTGATATTTTCAATGCTTTCCACCAATATATTGTAGACTCTTTTATCGATACCTGTAACAGACTGCAGTGCAGTTAATTTATTTTTAATGTTTTTTAATAGCGAAGTCGTCACAAGATGATCAAAATGTCCTGTAAAAGCAATCAGAATATTTTTTTCACTCATGAATTGGTAAACCTCAAAAGCAGTGGAAACTTGATTCATACTCTTTTTTTTGTAAAGTTAAAAACTTCTTATTGAAAGTATCAAAAATATGAAAAAAAACTATTCCCTGCAAAAAAACAATCTCTTAAAAAAAGTTTCAAGTTTTAGCTGTAAATACAACTTGCATTTCTTTTAAAAGTTCATGTAAAAGTCCCCGTGTTTTTTGCCATAAGAACCCTAAGACAAATTAAAAGGTTTAATCTTAAAACCAATTAAAAGGTTATTGCTCAAAGTAAAAATCGAATAATGCGGATATTGACTCACTTGCTTTCCTTTCCTCTTTTGCTTTAGGATTTTCTTCAAAAAAAGCGTCAATCGCAACCATTATCTCCTCATACGAAATAATACCATTTTTATCTGTATCGAATTTTTTTAAACGTTCAGGTATCAAATTATGTTTTGAATCTGCAGCCTCATAGATAGTTTCTTTCATCTTCTTTGCTTTTGTTACCTGTTCGGCTACCAAGTCTACTTTAAGAACTTTAAATTCTGTTCTTCGGTTCTGCTGACGGCCCTCTTCAGTATTATTTGTGGCAATAGGTTCAAGCGATCCGTAACCTTTATATTTGAGGCGGCTTTTGTCACAACCTTTGCTGATAAGGTAGTCTGTAACAGCTTTCGCTCTTTGTTCTGAAAGCTGCCTATTATTTTTTACTGAACCAACATTATCAGTATGTCCTGATATTTCTATCTCCATGGAGGTCATATCATTTATTAGTTTAGCGGCACGCTGTAATTCTGAAAAAGATTCATTTCTAAGCGTGGATTGATTGGAGTCAAAGAAAATATTACTAAGAACTATTTTTTTTCCAGCCTCAACCTTTTGCAATGTAACGTCATCCAGATTTTTTTGAAATCCTATAGAGTCGGGAAGCTGAACGTTCACAGACTGAAATAAATAACCGGATTTGTTATAAACCAGATCGTAATCTTTTCCAGGAGGAAGTGAGATATTGTATCTTCCCTCGGCATCATTATTAGACTTTTCAACGGTTTGGTTGGTAATTTTATCAATTATATCTATCTGTACTTTCAGCGGGTAGCCATTTTCATCAATAACTCTTCCTATAATAAATGCATTTTTTGATTTTACTTTAATAATTTTTAACGGCGGATCAACGAGATAAACAGTCCCCAATTTCAATTTTTCGCTGGGCAGAAGGGCTAATACGAATTCTCCATTGATTTTACTTAATTCTTTGACAATTGCACCTGTAGTATCGGCCAAGGATATTTTTTTGAATTTCTTTGTTTCTTGCGCATCCAGCCCAAATGTTACTTCCTGTTCAGCCTCTATATCTAAAAATTGAAAAGCGCCATGTTGATCGGTTTTAGTCGTTTTATATATTTCACCTTTCGAACCCAGTAAATTAACTGTAGAATTAGCCAAAGGAGCCTTATCTGCGATAAACATACCCTTATAATCAATCCGCGCCAAAGTATCTTTAGGGGCCGGGGCATTTAAATCTACAGTCTTTTTTACAACTTTAACAGTATCGGTAATTTCCGGTTTGTCCTCCTCAATTGGTGTATTTGGATTATCCTCTGTTTTAACAGCAATCGGCAGCACACCCTTTTTTTGTTTTAATTCTGATCCCTTTTTTGGCGCTAAATCTAATTTCAAAATCTTAAGCTCTATTCTGTTGTTCATCTGCCGACCTTCTTCTGTAAAATTACTGCCTCTTGGCTGAGCTGGACCGTAACCTTTATATTTCATTCGGGTATTATCAAACCCGCTGAGTATAAGTACATCCACAACAGCTTTTGTCCTTTGCTCAGAACTCTGTTTGTTGAATTTGTCAGAGCCTATTTTATCAGTAAACCCCCCAATTTCAACCTGAACACCTGGCTTTTCATTCATCAGCGAAATAATCCGTTCCAAATCCAGGCGTGACTCGTCCAGAACTACTGCCTGGTAAAAATCAAATGAAATATTGTTGAGAATGATTTTTTTTCCGACTTCCACTTTCTGCATAATAATATTCGGAAGTGTTTTTTCATAATCTGCGGTATCAGGAATTGCTGTTATAACAGATTGAAATAAATATTCAAGTTTGCTTGCATAAACTATGCAGCTGTTTTTTTTGGATGCCGGAATACGAAAACTCCCTGAACTGCTGCTTTCTGCCTGTCCAATCAATTCTTTGGTTTGGTTGTCAAAGACTTCAATATGTGCGCTGAGCGGATTATTTTTCTCATCCGTCACCTTGCCTGAAATAAAAGCGCTTTTTTTAGTTATAACCTTTTGCTGAGCGAAAAGGAATAATGGGAAAATACAAATAAAAGTAATTAAAAACACTTTCATGACTAAAAACTTATATTAAGCAGCCATCTGGATAAAGCCCAGTCAAGGCATAAATGAAATTTACGGTCCGATTTTTATCGGGATGATGATTTATTGATGCGCAAATTTCAAAATTCCATAATTCAATTAATCTAAAATTTATGTTTTTAGTCTCTTATTTCTGCCAGATAAATATCCTTTACAATTTCCCTGTTACGCTTTTAATAGGCAATAATCAATATATTTTCTGTAAATATTGTAAAACAACGGATGTAAATCTATCAATCTTTTTAGAGATTAGAAAGTTAAAAACAATTATGAATTGTATATTTTTTTAAAGAATTACTTACTACTGTTACTTGTTGATAACATTTACAAATATAATGATTATTAACAAAATAAAAAAAAGTAAAACTGCATTAATTCATAAAAAAATCAAGTTTATGAATTTAAATAGAAGCGTGATTTTAGTCTTCAAAGAAATAGTCTAACAAGGATACTATTTCATCAGAACTCCCTTCTGAGGGGCCTTCAAAAAAAGAGTCGATTGCTATTGTAATTTCGTCTGATGTAATTGCCCCATTTGTATCTTTGTCAAATTTTTTGAATTTATCTGGGATTATCTTGCTGTTATTTCCAGCTTTCTTTTTTTGACTGAGTCCTTCATTTGCTGAATCGGCACTTTTATTATTTTTGTCAGCTTCCGGGATATTTTTTTCTTTTGTCTTCCGCTTCTCTTTCGAACCATCATTCATTATTCTGATTTCAATTCTGTTATTAGATTTTCGCCCTTCTTCGTTACTATTTGAGAAAATAGGCTCAGAGCCTCCGTAGCCTTTATATTTAATCCTTTTTTTGTCTCAGCCCCTACTGATAAGGCTGTCTGCAATTATTTCCGCTCGCTGTTCTGAAAGTTTCCTTTTTGAAGCTGGGTCGCCGCTATTATCAGTATGACCTGATATTTCTATACGGCAATCAGGCACATCATTCATCAGTCTGACAACCCGATCTAAATCCGGAAATGGTTTTGGCTCTATGACGGCTCGGTTGTTTTCAAAATAAATATTTTTTAGAATGCTTTTTTTCCCGCTTTCCGCTTTCGGCATTATTATGTCTTCGAGTTTTTTTTCATATCCAACAGAATCTGGAATCGTCACCAAAACGGATTGAAATAAATATCCTGGTTTATTGAAAAATATGACAAAATTGCCTCCAAGGGGTACAGAAACGAGAAATTCTCCATTGCTGTTGCTCTCAGATTGTTCTACATACCCTTTGGTTTCATTATTAATTACCACTAAATCCGCACTAATTGGTTTTTTGTTCTCATCAAACACCTGAACTGAAACACGGGAATAACCTGCGCTGGTTAGTTCATATGTAAAATCGGATTGCGGATCCATATCTACATTTTTATTTATCGGCCGCTTTTGCTGTGCATTCAGGAATAAGGAGGATAAAAAAATAAGAGTAAAAAAGAATACTTTCATGGCTATCAGAGTGTAAATTAAATAACCTTTAAGGTTTCCTTATTTATTTTAGGAATTAGTAGTTGAAGTCCTTGAATTATTAGACTACATATATGTTAAATTATAAAACTTGGATATTTTGGCAACTAAGATTTATTATGATATTTATTAAAAAAATTGATTAAGAGTTATAGTATTATAAAAAATGATTTCCTCTCGTGTAATTCAAATGATATTAACTCAATGCCGGCAAAGGCGAATCATATAAATCGTTTATCTTTTTAATCATAAAAATCTGCGAATACCCTCGTTTCAAATTTAACCCAGATTACGCATTAG
>CAISYK010000259.1 GCA_903889605.1 uncultured Bacteroidota bacterium | reverse complement strand
GGTAATACCTATCATTTATATTTGCGTCCCGGACTTGATGTAATTGAACAAGCCGGAGGATTGCACAAATTTAACGGTTGGGATAAACCTATACTGACAGACAGCGGCGGTTATCAGGTGTATTCACTATCAAATCAGCGCAAGCTTACCGAGGAAGGTGCAAAATTTACTTCTCATATCGACGGAAGTAAACATTTTTTCAGTCCTGAGGGAGTGATGGATATACAGCGCAGCATAGGAGCTGATATCATTATGGCTTTCGATGAATGTACGCCGTATCCATGTGATTATAATTATGCCAAAAAATCACTTGATATGACGCATCGCTGGCTGAAACGATGCTGTCACCGCTTTGACGAAACTGATGGTAAATATGGTTTTTCCCAGACACTTTTTCCTATTGTGCAGGGAAGTGTATACCCGGATCTAAGAAAAAAATCTGCTGAATTTATTGCTGAACAAAACCGTGAAGGGAATGCTATCGGCGGGTTATCCGTCGGAGAACCTGCTGAAGAAATGTATGCAATGACAGAAATAGTCTGCGATATCCTCCCTGCCGATAAACCCCGCTATTTAATGGGGGTTGGAACCCCGATAAATATTTTGGAAAGCATTGCTTTAGGAATCGATATGATGGATTGTGTTCTTCCCACACGCAATGCCCGTCATGGATTGCTGTATACTCAAAATGGATTGATAAATATTAAAAATGAAAAATGGAAAAATGATTTTTCACCATTAGATGAAAATGGAACGGCTTATGTTGACAAAGAGTATTCAAAAGCATATCTTCGCCATTTAGTACATTCAAAAGAATTACTTGGAGCGCAGATTTCAAGTATTCACAATTTAGCTTTTTATTTGTGGCTGGTAGGTGAAGCGCGAAATCAAATTATTGCCGGTACATTCAAAGAATGGAAAGATAAAATGGTGAAGCAGATGAATCATAGACTTTAATTAGTTGCGGATTTCGGATTTTTGATTTCGGATTTAAATCAGAAATTTAGGCGATCTGCATTCCGAAATAAAAAAATGAAAATATTAGATAAGTATATTATTAAAAAGTTTTTGGGAACATTTTTTTTCTCGATGGCTCTCATCATTTTGATTGTGGTGGTATTTGATATTTCCGAAAAAATTGATGATTTTATAGGGAAAGAAGCGCCTCTTAAGGCAATTGTTTTTGATTTTTATTTTAATTTCATTCCCTATTTTGTTAATCTTTTTAGTCCGTTGTTTACATTTATTGCTGTAATATTATTTACTTCACAAATGGCTACACGTACCGAAATTGTTGCAATTTTAAGCAGCGGTGTAAGTTACCGGCGGCTGCTATTACCTTATATGCTTTCGGCGATTGTTATCGCAATTTTATCACTTTACCTGAATAATTTTGTTATTCCCAATGCAACAAAAAAGCGAATAGCTTTTGAAGACAAATACATTAGAAATGAATTTCATAACCGCAATAGAAATATACACATGCAGTTAACTCCAGGAAATTACATTTATCTGGAAAGTTATAGTACTACCGACAATACCGGCTTCAAATTTTCTATTGAAAAATTTAGTGACGGCAAGCTGGATTATAAATTATTGGCAGAAAGTATAAAATGGGACAGTGTTAAAAATAATTGGTCAATTAATAATTATTTTATACGCGAAATTAAAGGAATTGATGAATATGTAAAAAAAGGAAAAAAGCTGGATACTGTGTTGAGCTTTACTCCCAAAGAGTTTGGGCGGAAGGACAATACTGTTGAAACGATGGACTATTATGCACTTAATGAATATATTGATTCCGAACGCTTGAAGGGCTCTGAAAATGTTGAGTTATACGAAATTGAAAAATACAGGCGTATCTCTTTTCCATTTGCAACTTTTATTCTTACGCTGATAGGCGTTTCCATAGCAAGCCGTAAAGTGCGCGGAGGCATTGGTATTCACATAGGATTGGGCATTTTGATAAGTTTTACATTCATCCTGTTTATGCAGGTAAGCACCACTTTTGCCGCAAGCGGTTTGGTTTCTCCATTGGTTGCGGTTTGGATTCCCAATTTTATATTCACTTTCTTAGCTCTGTTTTTACTGAAAAAAGCTCAGAAATAAGTTATAGTTTAAAGTTAAGAGTTATGAGTTGAGAGT
>CAISYK010000258.1 GCA_903889605.1 uncultured Bacteroidota bacterium | reverse complement strand
TTATAATTTTTAAAATCAAAATCCTGAAAAGGGTATGAAAGATTTAGAAATGGGAAAAACAAATCATTTACCCCATCATTATTAGGAGAGAAAACATTTGTTTGAGTCTGTTCAATTTTAACTGAACAAGGAATAAAACATGTTACAGGAAAGGTTTCAGCCTGAAGTGTTTTATAAAGAATAACATCATCCAAACAAACTTGTGTACATGTTGAGCATACATGTCCCCAGCTTGTGAATTTTAAATTTTGAGTTTCTGCGGCAGCAATAAAACTAATCATATAACGCTTGCCGTTCAATGGTGAATAAGAATAGGGACAAGATTCTTCGCACTGCAGAATAATATTACCAAAGCCCACATCTACAGCAAATAACCCGGGATCTGAAAAAAAACATTCTCCTCCGGCCCAAAATTCTAAAGTATATGCATTTCCAATTACTAATCCCGACATCATTTGTTCCAAAGTAACACCATTAGCGTTTCCAAAGTTGGGTCCGTTTATTGGAAAACCGGGTTGTAAATCGGGCATTTTGCAGCCGGTAAAAGTGAGGCATGAGATATCATTCAAAGCCGAGGAACATGGTTTACAAACAGAATTCCCAAAATAAACAATTACATTTCCATTTGGAACGGTATTAAATAAAGTGTCTATTGTGCATGAACGGGTATCAACACCGCCTCCATGGCTTGTCCAGCCGGCTATATCACAATTATAAAATATGGAAAGCGGGTTAAATGAAGACGATGAATTATCAGCACTGCAGCTATTGTTTTCAAAACTGCCGTTAATTATCATATTAACTGCATTTGGATTTAGAATTCCAGTTTGATTAACACACTCAATGCAAAACACCTGTGAGTATGTATTTGCATTAATTAATACAGCAAAAAAAACCGGCAGCCATCGCATAAAATGTATTTTATTGAAATGCATCAGAAATATTATTGTTTTTTGATAAAGTTTTTAATAAGTTTTTTTTGGCAGCGTTAATTAAATCCAATAATCATTTTTCTTTGCACCTATGTATAGAGGTAATATTGTATACTTTGGTTGCGCAGTTAAAATATTTATTTGATGCCATAATCCTGAATAAAAGAACACCGCTTTTGATTAAATTAATAATAGATAGGTTTTTGCCATTAGAATAAAGACGGCGGATCGTAATAAAACCTGAGAATGAATTATATCGACATAATACTTTGTATACCATTAGTATGGGGACTGTATAAAGGTTTTACGAAAGGATTAATTATTGAAGCAGCTTCATTGGTTGCTTTTGGCTTTGGCGTTTGGGGAGGCATTCATTTCTCTGACTTTATTGCCCATAAAATAAGCGCATATTCCAATTGGACTTCTCCCTATTTACCAATAATTTCATTCGCAGTTACTTTTTTAATGATTGTTATTGTTGTCTATTTTATTGCAAAGCTTGTGCAAAAATTGGTTGAGGGGCTGGCATTAGGCGCTGTAAATAAGATTGGCGGAGCAATCTTTGGATCATTAAAATTTGCTTTGGTGATGAGCGTTGTAATTTTTGTTTTGAACGCAATTGAAAAAAGCTATCCTGTTATTACATTAAGTGCTAAGCAAGAGTCTTTGTTGTATATGCCCATTGGGAAAATTGCACCTCTGCTGATACCAACTTTAAATGATAGTAAAATAGGGGAATTAATTTCTAAAAAAGATACCAGCCAAGTTGAAAAATAATTTTCATTTTCCAGATTCGGTCTTCGTATTTTTAATGGATAATATTTAAATTGCGGGTAATTAGTTTTTCTTTGGTCTGAATTCGAACCAAATAATTTCCATTGGGCAAATCTGCAGTACTGAATTGTTTTGTTAGGCCCCCATTTATTGTTCCATTCAAAATTACCGCCGCTTGTTTCCCTGTAATATCTGTAATATCAACCAGAATGTTTGAAGTTTCTTTCAATTCAATATTTACAGTAATAATATCTTTTGCAGGATTTGGGAATATATTAAAAGCTGAAATTGCTGAAGGTAAATCAGATATTTCTGTAACAATATTCAATAAAGCTAAAATTGAATCTCTCATAATAGTAGTGTCGCTGACCGTGAAAGTCTTTGTTGAAAACATAACTCTATGGTTAGCGCCGCCAAGCAGAACAACAGTGGGCATCCCGAAGCCTCCATAATATGCCACCTGTGCGGCTCCGCTGTCATATGGCATATAAAGCTCAAGTGTTGGTGACGTAACCCAGGCAGAAGTATAAGTACATGTAGTATTGTTGTCAAAAGGCATTGCATATGCAGTAATCATTCCAGGGTGAGCAGCCAAAATATGGTTAGCCATAGCCACAATTTTTTTTGCAGGCGGTACACATGAGCCGCAGCTTGGCATAAAAAAGTGCAGCAACACGGCTTTTCCTGCATCCAAATCAGCATACAAGTCATGTGAATTACCGTTACAGTCCAAACCGTTTAACTGCATTGCCGTGGATTGGGCTTTAGCCCCCGCAATTATTAATATAAAGGCGATAATTGTAAAAATTGATTTTACCATGTTTAGTGTTTATTTTATTAATCCAACTTTATTTAAAAAGTAAATACATATCCAACATCGCCCCGACTCTCAGAAGAAACATAACCTGAATGATCAGTATGCATCCAGGCAAAAGATCCTTTAAAAGAATGATGCTTTCCTAAAGAATATGAAACACCTGGCTGAATGTTTATTGTATTATTAGTATGCAGATTATTCAGAAATGCCATTGTGAATACCGTTGTTATAGAGGCCGTCATTTTTGTTTTTAAAAGCGTTTGTGAGAAAGTAACTGCCGGAGAATAATTTTTCATTTTGAACGCAGAAAGATGATTGAACAATAAATTCATTGACGGCGTTATGCTTACACCTTTTTTGATAATTGAAAGTGAGTACACAAAGTTATAGTTGTAAGTTGTGCTTTCCGAAAATGGCGATGTAACATGGTTATAATCTTTGAGAGAGGCATACATGGCAGAAATTAAAAAATTTTGAACCCTTTCAGTATTGAAAATAGTGTAACGCGGTGATAAAAGAATGTTCTGACTGAGCTGATTTATCTTAGAATATTCATTTACCTTTTTCAGGCCATCTGATTGGAAAACAAGGCTGGTGTTGTACGAAAGTGTTAACCCCATTTTTGCTGAGGGCATAAAATTAAAAGAAACCAGGGAATTCCCGCGATGCGTTTTTGCCAGTTTGTTTTTCGCTAAATCATCATGCTGATATGATTCAGATAAAGCTATCTGCACCTTTCTGTTTTTTGTTGTGTAACCCTGCCCAAGCTGAAATCGCTGAAAGTCGGTAGAAAAATAATCCGCACCCATGCTGCGGTAGTCGGGCTGAACCCGCATATAATCTGCTGAAAGTTTTAATGCTGAAAGTTTATAAACAAGGTTGGAATGAATCATCCATGAATAGCCGCTTGAATATCTGGGAACTAAAACAGAACGAATTTGGTTCTGCTGCTTTATTTGATTCAGGTCAAGTTCTTTTGAATTAAGGTCACGTGAAAAAGCGCTGGCAGAAGCATCTGAGAGCCAAATTAGTTTATTTTTAAAAAATGTTTTTCGGGATACAATGCCGAAAACAGCATTCTCCTGGGGAGCAAAATTTGCAGTATTTTCCACCTTAGGTATTGAATTAATTTCATCTTTCCCTTTCAGATAAATCAAGTCAAAATAATTTTCAGCTCCGCCATAACCCAATTTGAAAGCGTACCCCATTCGTTTATACTGCGGATCGACTGCTTTCAAGGAATCCTGTTTCACAGCAGCGTTCAGGCGTCCGTACATCGCACCAAAACGAAATTTCCCCGGCGTTAATTCGATACCTGCTCCTAAAAATGTTTTTCCTGCCAGCGTCCCTTGGCTCCAGCTCATATTGCTGTAGCCTGCGTGTACCTTTATCCATTTCCAATATGGATCAATGCCGAATTGTGTGAAAGGGTTGTCAACTTTGCCGGAACCTTCTGTGTATGAGAAATTCAGAGGAATCTGAACTCCATAAATAGAAATAACTGGTGCAGTTAGAAATGAATATGTGAATGGCTTTTTCGAACTGTAAAAGCCTTTACTGCTGTAAAATCCTGCATTGGCAGAAAACGAACCGGTTATTTTAAATGGTTTTTCATTTGCTATATTTCCAAGATCCTGAGCAAGCAGTAATTCAGAATTAATTCCTGTAAAAAGGAAAATGAGAAAACATAAAAAACTGATTTGTTTCCGCATGAATAAATTTTGCTTCATAAAAATTTAATTTATGCTGATAAATTTTGCTTCTGAAGCATCACTATTCTCATTTTCTACACCAACAGCTACTACATGATAGAAATAGGATTTCCCGGTTTGTATACGCGTGTCAGTATATGAACTCACAGAGTTAGGAACAGAAGTGATTCTTTCCTCTTTTTCAGAACCGCGCTCAGTACGGTATACTTGATATTCTTTTACCGGGGAAACATTTTCAGATAACCAAGAAATTAATACGCCTTCTTTAGTTTTATATAATTCAATCCCATTAGGCGGTGAAGGAGGAGGGTAAGACAAGCTGAATTCGACAGGTTCGGAAGGTTTGGATTTTTCTCCGGAAACTACAACTGTTTCAATGCTGTATTCGTATATATTTCCATTTTTTACTGTTGTATCATTATAAAAATTATAACTCACAGGAATAAATGTTTTGTTTACTTTATTGAATTCTTTTTCTCCTTTTTTTCTTCTCAGTACATTGTAACTTGTAACTCCCTGCATATTCTGCATATTGTCCCAGAACAACATTGCTTTGCCATTTATCCCTTGCACTTCAGGTTTATAAACAGGATGAATACTATCTGCTTTCATTTTTGTTGTTAAATAAGCCGGAAGCGAAAAACGGCTTTGAATATGGCTTGTATTCTCCTGTTTCACTGCGTAACTATATCCGTAAGGAGAGTTAAGATTAAGAGTTTTATCGGAATATGATGTAACCGAGTCTTTGTGAGGAATAAAATCTGAAATTAATAAGAAGTTTGTATCTAAGCCCAATGAACGAAAAACATAATAACCACGGATATTTTTTTCGGAAGTTGTCCATGATATTTTAGTTTGATTAGCCTCGTTTTCAGCTTTCACAAAACGAGGCGGTGCAGGCGGATTCAAATCTTCCTGCAAGCCGTATGTTCTGGCACTTTTCAAAGTTTTATGCTGAAAGCGGTCAATCATCTGAAGATAATAATAATATACTTTTGATGGATCTACGCCAAAATCAGTGAAAGAAGTATCTGAAGAAACGGCTTTACCAATATTTTCATAAGTACCTTCATAGTCGTTGCTGCGGTATATTTCAATTGCGGAAACTGATTGATCACTTACCAGTTTCCAATTGAGCTGAATAGCTTTTGCTGCAGAAATTGATTTAGCTATAAAGTACTGAGGCAGCAAAACGTCTTTCATTTCGTACGTCTTGGTATACATGGTATCAGAGGCTTTGCTGAAATTCCCGTAAGCATCATAAGCTATTACATAATATGAATAGGCCTGATTTTCGGCAACGGACAGGTCGCGCATTTTAAGTATTGTAGAATCTGATTTTCCATCTTTCAAAAGGTCTGTGCTGTTCATAATAAATTCAAAATTGTCCATAGGCTGATGTTTGCGGAACACTTTATACATACGGATTCTTTTATCAGTTTTAACTTTCCAGTCAATGGAAATTTCGGTAAGACTTTGTTCAACCTTTCCTGATTTTGGAGCCGATTTAAATACACTGAGATCAGGAGCCGAAACGGGATTTGAAATTTTCGGATTGATTGCTGTGCCGTCTTTTGTAATTTCACTTACCCTGTATTCGTAAACTGTATTGACAACAGCCGTTGTGTCTAAATATTCTTTCCCAAGCGCCAGACCAATTATTCTGTCGTAAAGCAAGTATCGGAGGGAATCCCAGTTTTTGTATTTTGTATATTTATCCCAAGCCTGCGAAAGGTTATCAGGGTTTGTAAATTCAGGCGCAAGAGCAAATTTGTAAAATATACGGTAGTTAGCGGCAAATTCTTTTTTGCTTGAAGGTGAGGCAAAATATCCAATCATCTGCCATGAATCTGTTCCTTGTTTTCTCCGCTCCACTTGTACTTTTACAGCATTATCAATATTCGGCTGATCGGCAGAGCATGGAGTAAAAGGAGTAATGAAGTAAACTCCGGCAGAACCGCCATGGGCAATGTTTCCAGCATTCTGTGAATGGGCATTTATAAGGGAAATAATCCCGATAAACGCCAGCAGATATTTTATAGTCTTTTTCAATGAAAATAATTTTATATGGTTAAACATTGGTCTTTGAAAATGTCGTATATTTTTCTTTTTTCTGATAATAATAATTTGAGGTACTATAACTTTTTTTAATTGCAATTGATACTTCCGCAATCTCCAGAGCCGCATTGAGGTTTGGATATTGAGAAACCGACATCAGCATCTTTTGTTCCTAAACTGATACCTTTAACGATATACACAGATGCACCCATACAAAAGTGAACACTAACACCTCCGGTTACGCATGGGCAAACCCACACATCTTCGCAGCTTGCCGTGCAGCATCCTCCTCCAACGGATGCGGAGCCTCCAAGGCACATACCAAAGTGACCGTTTATTTCCACTTTATCCTTATCAAAACTTCCAGCTATCTGAACACTTTGTTTTACATCTATACTCAATGCAAAACATCCTATTCCAACTGAAGCCCCTGCATAAACTCTTATATAAACATATCCGTTTACAAGCATTCCAACATGGGGAATAGGATTATCTATGGATAGTTTAGAAAAATCTGTGGACAAAATTACATTGCCGCCTATTTCATGATCAATACCCAAATCGACAACAGGCTTAAGATTAAATTCAAATTGAGGGATTTTAGGAACAGGCATTTTATATCCCATAGCGGTAATAATTCCAACAAAATTACCATCCAGTTCGCTGGGATATGTATGATCAAGTGTAAATTCTTTGAATCCTTCTTTGATATTTGAGCTAAAGCCTGAAGTGCTTCCAACCCAAAAGGCAGTGCTTGCCTCTTTCACCCAAAAATCAGGTACATTGAAAATTATTTTACCTTTTCCGTAAAAATACCATCGTTCACTGCCCATCATTACTTCAAGGTCGCTGATAACGTTTGTAGCGCCTAAGTCAGCCTCAACGTGAGCAGTACCAACAAACGCACCTTGGGCCATGTCGTAAACAAAACTCATATCTCCCATTGGTGTTGACACACCTTCAACACCCACTTTATTTCCAGGCTCGGCAACTATTTCACCTTTAACTTTCATTTTTACATGTTTCCCGGCATCTTTAACTCCTTTGCCCATCCCAAACAGATCGCCCTCAAAAGAAAAATCACTCCATGCTTTATCAGAAGCGACCATGCTGCCTATCACCTTTTCTAATCCTTTTTCTGCACCGCTTTGAAAATAAAACCTGTTTTCACCAATTGTTTTTACCTCAGTGCCTACAGGGGTTTTTCTCAATTTAACACCGAACAAATATTTACTAGGAGAATCTTTTTCATCTTTTAATGTTCCATTCAGCTCAAGCAAACCGTCTTCAAATTTATAGGTGCTGTCTTTCCCTGAAAAAGTCATGTCCACACCATTTGTCTTTAATTTAAATTCCCCCGGATCATCTTCAAATACTGATTTAATGTTCCCATCAGGGCCTTTATGATATTTCAATGTAAAATTGGTTTTGGAAACAAGCTGTGGAATACCAAAATCAATAGACCCGCGGAATTTAATATAATCTGTTCCAACATCTAAATCAGATGGGCTGAACGCTGCAACCTGATTAATTGTAATAGGAGAAGCATCATTAAGTAGCATGACCTTAGACTTGTCCCCCTTGCTGAAAAGCCTGATAGAAGAAATAAAAAATGTCTGCCCCTGTTTCATCCCCGGAAGCCCCCCGAAAGAGGAACAATAATTTGCGTTTGCACCCGGTAATACCGACAGCGACCATGCACCGGTAGTTCCGAGACCTTTATCAAATCCAAATGAAACGGAGGAACCCTCTTTTACCTGCAGATTGACGAGTCCTGCCAGTTTTAAGTTTTTTATATCATATTCTCCGTACATCAGATCGGTATATGTAACGATCATATTTTTGAACGGTACTGAGATCCCTGCATTTATCGTTCCTTCATTAAGCACAAGCCCTCCATTTTTAGTGAGAGACCATTTAGCACTGCTCATACTCCATTGACCTAAAGAAAAAGAAATAGGGGATGTTTGCCCAGTGAAATCAGAAGTTTTTTCCGGTGTAACTTCAAGTATTCCAGGAGATAATTCAATATCCCCTCCTCCTTCAATATTATTGAGTTTAGTATGAAGTTTAAGGGCCAGCAATAATTTATCATCCTTGAAAAATGTTTTTTCTTTATCCGCTTCAGCATTAGGATACCTTCCGAATAAATTGAATTTTAAATTTGTTCCGGATTTTGATAAAACATTAAATCCTTCAGCAGGAATAGACGGCGAGGATCTGTTGGAAGTTAAGGCCGCAACTTCAATGTCATTGCTTCCTTTAATCCTCATTTTCATAAAGCGGCTGTTAAACTGAATTCCAGTAGGAAATGAATTTCCATCTAACATTACCTGACCGCTTATTTCTCCGATATCATAATCATTTCCGCCTTGCTTCTTTACAGGATTGACTTTTATGCCGCTGGAATTTGATGCAGCAAGCACTCCGATAGATTTCCCGTAAATGGTAACGGGTAATGCTAAAGATGATGTATATACAGGCAGTGATGAAGGAATAATAGAAGGCATGCCGCGCCCAGGTAAAACTACATCGCCTTTTACGGCAACATCTATAAACGGCAGTGATTGAAGGGCATCAGTTTTGAAAACACTGTTAGAAGCAATATTCACAAACCTGCCTGAAATCTTACCTTGATTATTTCCGGTTGATTTGAAAGAGGTAACTTCAATGGGGAATCCGAGCAGCGAAGAAATATCCAAAGAGCATTCCGTAAGGACGAAATCGTGTGAATAGTTTCCTTTACCTAAGTCAATTGAAACATTCTTACCGATTTGAAAAGGGCTGTTTTGACCTCCGCCTCCGCCAGTATTAACAGCAAATGAAAGGATGAATTTATCACCGATATAATTAGAATTGGACTTTGCAGCGAAAATGGTTATACCTTCTTTCATTGGTATTCCTTTGAGTACATAGCTTCCGTCGGCATTCGAGGTTGTTTCAACCGAAACTCCTGCATTGGCAATATCAACAAACACTTTGGCGCCTGCAACTGGTTTGTTTCCTGATTTTACAAAACCGCTCAATGAAGCTGCAGGATCCAGGGAAACCTCTATGGTAGTAAAATCATCTATAGCCGCATCGCTGTGAACTGTTATTTTTTTTGCGGTAAAACTTGTGGTATTGTCTGCTCCGAAAATAAGAAAATCAAAATCTTTCGCGTTGGATTCAAATTCCACCCAAGCTCCGACAGCGTTTTGGGCTAATGGCATTTCACCATTGCCCTGCAGGGCGCCAGCGCCTTTAAAATTTTTCACATTGGCGTTAATCAGCCTAACGGATTCAAATGGAAGAGTTTTACCTGTTGTTTTATCCGAAACGATGAATTCGATATGATGGGATTTTCTGCTTACTTCAATTGTTTTTGTCGCTGGACCATGAACTTCTATTTCAACAGTGTCTGCACGATAAAGATCCATGTTTTCGGGATAAATGTAAAGTTTTACTTTCCCATAAGGGCATTTCAAAGCTGCAGTAGCCTCGCATCCGATATTTGAAAACATTGCCATTCCTTCACATCCCTTTGTTTTCTCCCAGCTGTAGTTTTGTCCCACAATAATTTTTGCCGGCACGCCAATAGTACTGCCAGCTTCCACAACTTTAACCATAACCGGAACAGGAAGGCGCAAATCTATAAATAGAGATCTCTGCTGACCATAAGGTAAGATTTCTGCTCCTCCAACTGGTTTAACCTCGTCAAGAAAACCGGATTTTTTAATCCAAAGCACCCATCTTTTGTTTGCCGGCAGATTTTCAAACACAAACTTTCCATCACCTGTTGTGATCTGCTGATTTTGGAGTTTCCATGCATAATGATCCTCAAAAAATGGGATTCCAAAGAAAGAAGCTTTATCGCTTAATGTCATATCTGGTCCAAATCCCAATCCTGTATTTTTCAATAACTTTAATCCCATCGTGTCAGGGATTTCAAACAACATCACCTGAGCACCGGTTAATGTTGTGAATGCCATATTTGAGGCAGGATGCAGCACTCCTCTAATTGTCGGCGGTAAAGCAGAGGCAACAATAAAATTATTTACAATAAGCGGTAATTGAATGGGCTGCTTACTGTTGAATTCAATGTTTTGAAGTGAAAAACAATCATTGCAGGAATTTACTGCGCTCAAAGCAACGGGATAAATAGTGCTGTAATTCTCTGTTTTGGTTTCATCAGGCATCACCATTATAAAATATTCTCTGTCAGCTTTCCCTGTATAAGCAGCTAACCGTGTGAAAGAAAATATTCCCTTGTCTTTTGTTTCTGCTTGAGAAATAACTGTATAGTGCTGTCCATCCGGATCTTTAATATCTGTAGTCAGAACGCTTGATTTATTGCCTTCATCTTTTGGAATAGAAGGTGTAGTATTTTTCCTGCAGAGATAAACATCCTGGCCTCCCAATGGTTTCATACTTCCGCTAATTACCCTACCTTCGAACCTCGCTTCACGAACATTCGATGTGATTGTTCCAATATCATAGTCATAACCTCCGTCAACCACAAAACTGTTGTCGGGACTGAAATAATATTTATTATCCACGATCACACGAAGTACGCGGTATAGTTTTTTCCCTTGGTACATTTGGGTAAACCCAAGGAAAGTTTGTTTTGAAGAACCATCGGAAAACACATTGAATTTAAATTTAAACTGGCCTGCGGCATCAGTTACAGCAGAGGCTAATTCAGAAACTCCGCCGTAACTTGAAGTAAGGTAAGAGGTTGGATTCGTAAGAATTTCTTCAGTTCCGTTATCGTTTTTAAAAACATAAAATGGCTTTAGAAATACTTTTGTGTTTGCAAGGGGTTTATCAGGTTTATCATTTTTTTCGCCATCTTTCAAATTGCCGTTCCAATGAGAATTCAATATCCCGTTCATGGAGCAGCTTACCAGCATATCCGGCATAATTGTCACTTTTTGATTGTAACAGCCTGCGGTATATTCAGCTTCATAATCATGGGACGGCAGAAATGTTTGTTCCGGGCTTTTCTTCGGACAACTTGCCAAATGTGTTGGTTTATATCCAACAGGTCTCATAATAATTTCATTCCCATCCTTAAATTTAGCGTATGCAAAAAGTTTATCAAATGAAGGGTTATTCTCATCATTCATTACCAAATAATCAAACTTGACCTCCGTACCTGCTTTACCGTTCTTTTTGCTGATAACAGAGTAATAATTGGGTATCTTGTTGGGTTCTGCGATATTGATTTTTTCTTCTTCTACACCTGAAGTCCCTTCATGCTTAGGAAAGGATGATGATGGGTAACGGTTTTTTCGAAGTATATATATTGTAAGATCTTTAGGTAATTCCTGCTGAGGCGGAGTTGTGTTATAATAATCTTTTTTCGGAAATTCTTTATAGGTCACATTCAAATTAAAACTTTTTACTCTGGCCAGGAAATCCTGCTGAACAACTTTTTGAGAATCTACCAATATATACTCATCTGGATTCAAAAAATATTCGGAAGGGTTGTTAATGCTTAAATCAGGAGTAAGAGAAACTTTTAACACTTTGTAATACTTCAATATGGTTCCATTGGCGTTTACCTCCTCCAATTTTCCTAAAACCGCACCTGATTTAAATGTAAAATGGCCTTGTTCATCCGTAGTTGCTGAACCCACAAAGCTTCCAATATCTTTGAAGGTTTTAATTCCAAACTGGGTCCAATCCGATGAAGCGGCATTACTGCTGCCAGCCATTACTACAACAGCTTTGTAAAAATAAATTTTCTTGTTAGCGAAGGGATAATTTTCGCCTTCCGTTGTTCCCATCGTTGGGTTGGATAAGCCGCCATTGCTCTGTATTAATGCTGCCGGCAGGTGATAAGAATAAAAAAGACGTCCTGCGATTTTGTAAGCGCTGTAATCTTTCTTTACTTTAAAAGTGCGCACTTCGCTTTTATAAGTTTCGTAAGCTCCAAGTGCGCCAGATCCGCGAATCTCCCAGGCATAAGTTTTCCCGGTTACAAAATCACCAATATCATGATAATGATAATAGGATGCTTCAACTGAAATCTCCTTTACATTTCGATCTTTTGCAAGCGCCTGTACAGCAGTCATTCCTGAATCAACCGGTGCTATGCGGAACACAACTAAAGGCATTCCAACTCCAGTCTTATAAGATGACGGAGCTTTCCAACTGAATGGATAATAATCGTCCTCCCCTGTTTTAGATGAAGATTTTGTAATATCCATAATGACATTATTTAATGGAATTTCTAAAGGAATGGAATAATCAAGACTTATAGGAGGAGCAAGCATTTCACCATAGCTGAACCAACATGCTTCACTGTAACCGGCATTCTTGAACTGCACCGAATTTTTCGGATCTATAACTTTTACACGCCAAACATATTTTTTTCCGGCATCCAGCTTAGGCATCGCGTTGGTATAAACAAGGGTAGTATAACCTGTAATTACTGTACTGTATATAATCGGCAATGCAGGATTTTTTATAACATCGTTCGCGTTGGTATTGTTAGGAATTTCTTTCAGTGTAAATTCATAATTCACAATTACCCCCGAAACCATAGCCGGCAGCCAATTGAACAAAATATTCTGCACAGGCAATATACTTACGCTGCTTTCGCAGACAGGCATTGAAGTGGAAGGGGGATCAGCAAAAATTATTCCGAACGAAGAAGAGCATCCCATAGGCTCATCGCCTGAAAGAGGCTGTGATGTGCTGTAATCCAAAGCCTGAACACAAATAGTATAATTACCTTCAGGTAAAGGCTTATTTTGCAGAAGTTCCCTTTTTGTAATACCGGTTAAATCAAAATTA
>CAISYK010000257.1 GCA_903889605.1 uncultured Bacteroidota bacterium | reverse complement strand
AGTTGTAACATCGTATGTTTTTGCTCCTTTAGCTAATTTGTTCAAGTCTGCATCGCCTTTCCATTCCTTTGAATATGCTGATAATCTGTTTGAAATTCCGGGAGAATTATTAGGCCCTTTCGCATTTGATGCATAACCGGTAGATAGAATTATCCCGCTATTAATTCCAATTATATTTTTTGGGCATTTGTAGTATCCTATACTCCTTTTGTCTTTTTGGGGTGTTATATTGCCAATGCTTATCCCGTCGCCTTTAAGGATTTTGCCAACCATCTTTTCAACAACCATTGTGGTATCCAAATACATTTGTGCATATCCTCCTGTAAGGGTGAGAAGTAAAATACAAAGTAGTTTTGTTTTCATTTCTTCATTTGTTTATATCTATAACGCAATCGTAATAAATAGATACAAATTTATTTTCGGAAGGAAATTGGTATGTGTCGTTATGCTTTTAAAAGCTGTAATTTAAGAGTGATCGAGTATTTTTGCTTAGGGATATCTTCGACAGGGCTCAGGATAAATTTCATGTAAATCCTTGCAGAATTTTTTATTTAGGAAAATTGAAGTGTAAAGCTTGCCCCACAGTGATATCCTTTAATAAACGCCACAGCGACATCTATATTTAGAATGTATGAGTCAAATTATCAATTTGCATAAGCCTGATAATCTGCAAATTTGTATAAGAAAAGCAAAGTGTCAGCGTGTAGTTTTTTCTTTAGATTTTCCTTTTGGTTTATGTTCCGATTTCAAATCCTGGATAAATGAATCTATTGCTCCCATTGTGATATGGGGCATGACAACAATTTTCCACCACTGAGGCTCATTTTCGTGGCTGTCGGCTACAAGAAAATATTTTTCAGCTACTGCAGCAGGAATATCTGATGCATGAATAGCGATAATGTTGATGTTCTTATTTCTGAAATAGCGAATGCCTAGTTCGTCAAGCAGGCAGCATACGTCGGTTGTGCGGTCAACAAGAGATTTCATTTTTGTTTTCCAGCCTTCCGAACCATGGTTATGCAGCACCATCCAGACTGCAACTGCATTTGCACCCGAACGGCTGCCGCACAAAGTATGGTCAGCTCCCGGAACATATTGAGCTTCCGACGTTTTTACATACTGAATATAATCTTTTCGGATAAGAAATATTCCGGTGCCGTAAGGTGTTTGAAGCATCTTATGCGCATCTATCGTAAAAGAAGTAATATTGGGATTTTTAAATGTGAAGCTGTTGCCGGGTTTCGAAAAAGGGTATATAAATCCGCCGAAAGCGGCATCCACATGGAGTTTGTAAATAATCTTGGATTTATTCAGGAATTCTGTCACTTTATCGATATCATCAACCGAACCAAACATGGTGGTGGACATATTCATATTTACAATAAAATATTTTTTCCCCTTTGCCAAAGCCGATTCAACCTTCTTCTTTAAATCAGGCAGAATAAGTTTCCTGTTATTCTTTTCTACGCTTATCATTATGGGATTAATATTCAGGATATTCGACCCTTTTGATAGGGAATAATGGCTGTCTTCAGAATAAATAACCCCAATTTCATTGATTTTTGCCTTGTATTTGCTGATGAAATAGTTCCTGTATATCCACATGGCTTCAATATTAGCCTCCGTTCCGCCCGAAGCAACATAACCATCCTGAGCATCGGCCTTTCCGCCGAAAATTTGTTCAGCACAAAGTTTTATCAGTTCTTTCTCAAGCTCTTGAGTTCCTTTAAATATTCTTTCGGCCCCATTTAAGGTATGGCAGCCAATATGGTTGGGATTAGCAATAAGCGTAGATAAAAACGGCGCATTTTTAAGGAATGGTGCGTCATTATAGAAAACCTCATCGTCGAGGTAAGTGGCGGGAGTGCCCAAAATAATTGTTTCCCGGTAATTAACATTTTCGTTTAATGCAGCGGTAACTCTCTTTTTTATTTTATCTGATGTCAGCTTAGGCCAATACATATTTTTATATTAATTTAAAATTAATTATTTGTTTTCGTTATGTTAAATCCCTTTATTCATTAGGGTTATTAAAAGAATAGATATGAATTAAAATCATTTGGGCGTTCCGATTTCTTAAAAAAGAAATCGGCGGGCTTTACGCTTCAATCTTTTTGTTCGTTCCTCACAAAAAGGATTTCCGCTGCAATCCCTAACGCGGTCTATTTTTAACGCGGACATTTTAGTTCTTATTTTGACCTTATGCCATGTGCATTTAATTAGATTAATATTTTATTTCAGTTGAACAAAGCTGCGGCTAAAAATACATAATTTATAAACGCATAGTTCTAAAAAAATGGCCATATTGCCTATATTACTGGCTCGTAGGCTAAAAACAAAACATTAAAAACATTCAAATGTTCCTTATATATTTATTTTCTTTGATACAAATAATAACTTAAAGCAATCAGTGGTATGTTTTTACTCAAAACTCCAAATGGATGCAGCCAATAATGCGGGGCTAAAAGGGTAAGAATAATGGTATATACTAAGATAAAAAGCATTTGAGCAATGAGTACCAGCCGGCGCTTTTTTTTCCAGAAAATGCTGATACCTAAAACAATATCTGCAATACAGCCTAAATAAATAAATACAATTGAGGCTGAATGACCGGCGCCGATTTCCTGCATTAAATTATAACTTTCATCCCATGATATTAATGAAGTAATTCCTGACCAAAGCCAGATAAATGAAATTGCAGCAATTGCCGCTATCATTGGAAAATAATTGCTCTTTATTAAATCGGCCGGATTAATTTTAGTGCTGGCCTCATCACAAACAGGAGTATAGTCAGCGGCCGAAATTGATGATAACATAGTCATCATGTTTTTATTGAATATTCCAATTTCGGCTTTTGGAAATATCCGAAAAAAAAGATTAAAAATAATCGGTGGCATTTTAATGAATTTCCCTTTTTTGCCGCGTATTGCAGTTAATATTTTCGCTAAATTTTCGGGTTTAGAAACTGCGAAAATCTGACTCGGGTAATAATCAAAATACTCAACTGTGTCCTTTATAACTTTTACTAATTGTGTGATATGGATAATAGGGGAAGGCCTGGGGCTTAATAAAGGAATTAGAGGCAGCTGCGCCATCTCAGCAAAAAACTGGGTGCTTTTCGAACCTTTGCCTAACACTATGCCCGGATATATAATTTTAGCATCTTTATAAGAAAGCAAAAAATCATCCGTTATCTTTTTTGTTTTTAGGAAAGGAATCGCGGGGTTTTCTTTTTCAGCACCGACAGCAGAAATGTTTATTATTTTTATTCCTTTTTTTATACAAACTTCAAACAGGTTCATCGGAGAAATAGTCTGAATTTGTTCAAAGTCTCCTTCAATAATTCCGACGGCGTTAATTACCATGTCAATATCGACAAGGATATTGTTCCAGTCGTTTTCTTTTGAAAAATCTATGCGCTCCCATTTTTCGTATCCGTCAATAGGTGAACGGCTTCCAATAGTTACTTTATAATCCTGCACCAACGACATAAACACAGCATTACCAATAAATCCCGAAGCGCCTAAAATGAAAATCTTCATATTATAAAGGGCTTATAAACCATTAAATAATAAATAAATATGGATCCAAGGAAAGAAGGAACTCCTAAATAAAACCAATAGTTCATTAGTTTGTGGAATTCTTCAGGAATTTCATTTTTATTTTCTAAAATATTTCTGAGTTTTACCTGGATAAAAGCTGCCCTTACCCATAAAATAAGGACAACAAAGCTTGCCGAAAGCACTATCCAAAACCAGTTGGTATAATTTAATCCCATCAGGCTGGATAATAAAAAACCTGTAATCAACTGTATAATTACGGATGGGGTTGTAAAAATTGTATCTGCTAATATTACTAATTTCAAAACTTCTTTTATTGTTGATACCTGGGATTTTTTATACGTTAAAAATAAATAAAAAGCACTGCCAAGGCCTGTTCCTATCATCAAGGTTGCGCTTAGTATATGGATTAATTTCAATAATTGGTAGCTCATTGGGTTTATCTATAATTTTGAAGTTGTATGTTATTAAAGAAGTTTCTGACCTTGTTTTTCCATTTAAATAGTATCGTATTGGTGTATGCCGTGTTTTACATCTAAAAAGCGACTATGTGATTTTGAATCCAATAATCAGGATATCATCATCTCTTTCGTTGCTTCCTCTCCAATTGTTTATTTCCATTTGTAAAAGTTTATTCTTTTCATCAGAACTTTGTTGTTTTGATACGTCAATTAATATTTTTTCAAATTGATTGTAATTCATCGGGATACTTTCTTCCCCGCCCATTTGTTCCATGAAACCATCGGTATACATGTAAATCCAGTCGTTATGATTGATTGCAATGGTTTGTGTTTTGAAATTGCGCTCAACCGGTATTCCTTTTTTCGTGTAATTTCCACCGACAGGAAACAAGTCGGCTTTATATCTTTTTGCCTGCCCATCTGTTACTATAATAATTCCGTTACGTGCACCGCTGAATTCAATTTTATTATTCTCACGATCGATTAAACAAATTGACAGATCCATGCCGTCCTGTATCTCCCCTCCATCTTGCTGATGTAGGACACGAATGATTTCATCACTTAATTTATTCAGAATTTCAGAAGGGCTTAAAAACATTGAATTTACAATTTTATCTAAGAGTAAACTGCCTAGGGTACTCATAAATCCGCCAGGAACGCCATGTCCTGTACAGTCAACACATGCCAGCAGAGTATATTTTTCAAACTCACATAAATAATAAAAATCACCGCTTACTATATCTTTGGGTTCATAAAGTACAAATATATCAGGTATAGCTTTACGCATAATTTCTGTAGAAGGAAGTAATGAATCCTGTATTTTTTTGGAGTAATTGATACTTTCGAATATTTGAAAATTCTGTGATTCAACAACTTTTTTCTGTTCTGAGATTTCCACATTAGCCAATTCAACTTTTTCTTTTTCCTCCCTAATAACAACAGTTGCTTTCCGCACTTCGGTGGTAAGTTCTATTGCTTTTGCTCTTAGCCGCATGCCATTCCACCATACAATAAGTATAACTAAGGCAATAGCAACTGTGCCGTAAACACTATACATCCACCATGTTCTCCACCATGGCGGAAGCACTGTAAATTTATATTCTATTGGCTCGCTCCACACGCCAAAAGGACTTTGCGCTTTTAATTTAAAGGTGTATGAACCTTCATATATATTACCAAATGCAGCTGTGGTTTTATTTGTTACAGGACTCCAATCATTATCGTAGCCCTCCAATATGTATTGGTAGCGCACAAGATAAGGCTTGGCAGGCTCAACTGCCGCAAAATCAAATGTTACATTATTATTCCTGTGCGGTAATATAAGATTTTCGGGTAAAGGATAAAACTTTGTAATACCGTCAAATTTTATATCCCTAAATTTCTGGTACATAGTTTTGCGCTCTTCATCACTTAGTACTTTACCTAAAGTTGTAACTTCTTCGGTAATATTTGGAGGCATAGTTGTACTATCAGACCTCACCCCCGCCCCCTCTCCATTTGGAGAGGGGGGAAGGTTATACCAACAAATGTTTTCGTTATTTATTTTTACACTTTGAATAAAAACATCAGGCGGCAACCTGTTTTTATTTAATGCCGCATAATCAAACCTTACCAATGCCGTTTTATCTGCGCCTGTGGCAATCCATATAATTCCCTTGCTGTCTGCGAACATACTGTTTTGTCCTGAGTTCACATCTTTTACAGGATACCCCTTTGCGGAATTATAAATTTCAATAACAGGGGTATAGTTTTTCAACTCTTGGTTTGAAATAGAATTTTCTGCAGGAATAACTTTTCCAAAGTTTGGAACTTTGGAAAAGTTGGGCGCGAAACCAGTCACCACCCCCACTCCGAAGTTTGTTCCTATTGCTATGTTTTGTTCTTTGGTTATTGTTATTTGTGTTACGAAGTTATCGGGTAGTCCCTGCGCGGTGGTGAAATTCGTGAAGGATTTAGCAAGTTCATTATTATGTTCTTTAAGGTCTTGCTGTATTCGCAAATCATGTTTGCAAGTATTTATATTGCAGGGTCGATTTGCTCGGTTCCCGTCATAACGGCTCACTCCTCCGCCATCAGTGCCGAACCAAAGATTTCCCGTTTTATCTTCCGCGATGCTCCAAACGTTGTTATTTGCCAGTCCCTGCGCGGTGGTAAAATTAGTAAAGGATTTAACAAGT
>CAISYK010000256.1 GCA_903889605.1 uncultured Bacteroidota bacterium | reverse complement strand
CATTAAAGATTGATTATTAAAATCAAATGTATATTTTCCTATAGAAATAATTTCAGATTTACTATCTCCATTCATTTCCGGAATTCTTCTTACTACAGCCTTAATTTTCCAAAGTAATTCTTCTTCATCAAATGGTTTGGTAATATAATCATCAGCCCCAAGGTCATATCCCTTTAATTTATCCTCTTTTAATGATTTTGCAGTTATGAAAATAATTGGAATTTTTTTATCACTTATTCTAATAGCTTTGGCTAAAGAGAATCCATCCATCTTAGGCAGCATAACATCCAACAAACATAAACTGAAATGACTGCTTTGAAATACTTTTAAAGCCATATCCCCATCCTTGCATAGTTTGACTTCGAAACCTTCCGTTTCGAGGTAATCAACTAAAAGCACACCAAGGTTAAGATCGTCTTCGGCAAGCAATATTTTACATTTCTCTTTAGTCATTTATTGTTGGTAATGTTATTATAAAAGATGTGCCTTTCCATTTTTCACTTTGAATTTCAATTGTTCCTTCATGCAGTTCGATAATCTTTTTAACATAAGCCAATCCAAGTCCGAATCCTTTAACATCATGTATATCACCTGTGGGCACCCTGAAAAACTTGAGGAATACTTTTTTCAGAAATTCTTTTTCAATGCCTATTCCCTTATCGGCAACTACCAATATCAAACTATCGGCGTTATTATATGTCCTTATTGATATTTCGGGCTTCTCGTTAGAGTATTTAATAGCATTATCAATTAGATTGCATAAGGCATTTGTAAGGTGGCTCTTATCGCCCAAAACCACAAATCTGCCTGCTTTAAGATCCAATTTTAAACTGCCTTTTTTATTCTCTATCTGTATACCGATGCACTTTACGGCATCATTAATTAATTGATGAAAATCTATTTCAGTTTTTGATAAAGGGATTTCTCCTCTTTCCAGAGCAGTCATGCTTAATACCTGCTCCACCTGCAGCCTTAGTTTTTCATTTTCCTCGAGAATAATTCCTGAATAGTGTTTTATTTTATCCTCTTGTTTAATATTAGAATCCTTAATTATCATTTTCCCGGCTAAAGCTATGTTTGTTAAAGGGGTTTTAAACTCGTGAGTCATGTTATTTAAAAAATCTGTGGTATGCTCCGATATTTTTTTCTCTTTTATGAGTGAAATAATAGTTCGCCAAAACATAAAAAGCACTGCAAAAATCAATATAACAGAAGTAATAAACAGTGTTCCCATTTCAGCAATGATGAACTCTTTTTTATCTGGGAAAACTAACTTTAATTCAATACCGCTTTTATTTGCAACCTCTTCCAAACATTGTTTAAAAACATTTTTATTCCATCCTTCATTTTTAATAATATCATTTGGCTCCTGCTTTATTACTTCAAAAGAATAATCTAAATGGAAATTATAAAACTTCATAAATGTCTTAAGTAAAGAATCAATTTTATTTATTTCATTTTTTCCCAATTTAACCTTGCATACCAGACCGCTGTCCATTCTGCAGCAGCTTCCAATATTTTTACAAGTCTGTTTATCTGAGTAAAGCGCCTCCGCAGTTTTCGAAAGAACCATATTGGCCTTTTCATTAAACAGTTCTTCTTTTGCTTTGGCTGTTTGAAATATCGAACTAACTTGAATAGCTAATACCAATATCAAAGCAATAGAGGAAACGGCAATAAAGATATATGTTCGGTTTATTTTCATGATGCAGATCCAAAATTAACCATTTTTATGCGTTCAAGGACAACGTTAACAAATCGTTAACAAAAGCCCTTGTTCAAATGCATTTTCAGGGATAATAATCAAAAAAATATTATTATCGTAAAGACGCAAAGCCGCTAAGATTTGATGATATACATCTGCGCTTCTTTGTACTTTGCGGCAAT
>CAISYK010000255.1 GCA_903889605.1 uncultured Bacteroidota bacterium | reverse complement strand
TATGGTTATTAAAAAGATTGTTGTGCAGTAATTAAACTGAATTTTAATAAAAAATCTCTTCATTTTTTTACTGCAGCAGTAATTAATGGTTTACTTTTGGCAGCCTAAACAGATAAAAATGAGACACGTATTCAAAAATGTCAAAGGGCGTTATAAAATGATTAAAAAAACAGCTTTTTACTTTCTTTTATTGCTGACAGCCAGTTGTTCTTCTGTTCATTTCGACAGTGCAATGCCTAGATACAGGCATTCTATAAAAGTTTTCAATTCTGATATGGTTGGAAAATATTATTTCTGTGACAGTATTTTGAATAATGAAAATAAAGAAACAATATATAATTCTAAATATTACAGCGGACTTTATAAATCACGCGACTCAATCAGTTATATTTCAGCGGATTTTTCTATTTCCAACAAACTTGTATATTATTCCATAAATTTTTCCTCTTATTACAATATATCTAAAACCGATACAAGCATGGCTGCATTAAAACATAAATCAGAAAAGAAAAGAATAGAAGGGAACTACTTGATTTTTGAAGACAAGAATACAGACTCTATCATAAATACAGCAAATGGAGATAAGATAAAATATTATTGCGGATCATATTATTTGAATCACTTTATTGCAAAAAAAGACTGGGAAATTTATCAGTTTGAAATAAAAAAAGACAATACGTTTTCGATAAATATGATTAACGAACAAGATGAAAAACAACTTATCAATGAAACTGCAGAAAGCCGCCCTTCGCTGAATAAAAGCATTCATTTATCCAACAGACGTTTTAAAAACTTTATCCAAAACGGGGGCTTTAGAACAAAGTATCGATTAAAAAAATATCCAGGCTAATGCAAAGTCAGCATCAATAAGCCTTACAGGTTCCGTGTTGGCATAAGCAATAAAATAAATTAAGGCATGAAGAAAATAATAATATTAATAAACCTGTTTATTTGCACAGTACAAGTTAACGCACAATTCAAAAATACATCTATGCCGGCAGCAGAAAAAAAGAACACTGGCGCACTATACATGGCGATAAAGTGCTGGATAATTATTATTGGATGTATGATTATTTTGGAAAAGGCCCCGACAGTTTAAAAGTGGTTGAATATCTGAAAGCGGAGAACGCATATTTAGATACTATGATGAGCGATACTAAAAAGCTTCAGGCTGATCTGTATACTGAAATGAAGGCCAGAATTAAAGAGAAAGATGAAAGTGTACCAGTGTTTAAAAATGGTTACTATTACTACAGCCGTACAGAAGATGGAAAGCAGTATTATAAATTATGCCGAAAAAAAGGGAGTTTACAGGCTGATGAGGAAATATTACTGGATGTAGATAAAATGGCCGAAGGGCACGCCTATTTTGGCGTTGAAGGTTTTACCGTAAGCGAAAATAATAAATTACTGGCCTATGGAATTGATGAGGTGAGCCGCCGGCAATACACTATTTATATAAAGAACCTCGAAACAGGTGAAATACTTAAAGATGCTGTTGAAAATACCGAAGGCAACCCCTGCTGGGCAAGTGACAATAAAAATATTTTTTATACTTCAAAAAATCCTGTAACGCTTTTATCTGAAAAAATAAAACGCCATACACTTGGTTCTGATGCTTCAGCAGATGAGATTGTGTATAACGAAAAAGATAAAAGCAATTACATCAGCATCGGCAAAAGCAAAAACAATAAATACATTTTTATTACTTCCGAGGCAACCATGTCTTCTGAATTATGGATGATTGATGCAGATAAACCAAGCAGTAAATTTAAAGTTTTTCAGCCGCGGATGAAAGATGTGCTGTATGAAGTGATACCATTGAATGACAAATTTTTAATCCGCACCAATAAACATGATGCTGAGAATTTTAAATTGATGGAATGTCCATTGGATAAAACAGGAAAAACCAACTGGAAAGAAGTTATCCATAACCGCAGTGATGTGCTGTTGGAAAGTATTGAAGAATTTAAAGAGTTTATTGTAATCAGCGAAAGAAAAAACGGGTTGGTGAAAATGCGCATCAGAAAACTACAAGATAATTCAGAATATTATATCGATTTTGCTGAACCTTCATACTTAGCTTACGTGGATGAGAATCCTGAATATAACAGCACAGTTTTTCGTTATGGTTATTCATCCTTGATCACACCGCATTCAATTTATGATTATAACATGATTGACAAAAGCAGGAAGCTGATGAAACAAGAGGAGGTGCTTGGCGGTTATAATTCGGCAGATTATGTTACCGAACGTTTGTTTGCCTCAGCAAATGACGGGACAAAAGTTCCTGTTTCGATAGTTTATAAAAAAGGTTTTAAGAAAGATGGTAATGCCCCGCTTCTGCTTTATGGGTACGGCAGTTACGGCGCCATAATAGATGCCGGGTTCAACAGCGTTAGGTTAAGCTTGCTGAACAGAGGATTTGCATTTGCCATTGCACATATTAGAGGCGGACAGGAAATGGGACGCCAATGGTATGAAGACGGCAAAATGATGAAAAAGAAAAACACCTTTGCCGACTTTATCAACTGCGCTGAGTTTTTAGTAAAAGAAAAATATACGAGCAAAGAGCATTTGTATGCTAATGGCGGAAGTGCGGGCGGTTTGCTGATGGGCGCAGTAATAAATATGGCTCCAGACCTTTGGCACGGCGTAATTGCGGATGTCCCGTTTGTGGATGTCGTGAATACTATGCTGGATGAAAACATTCCGCTAACCACTAATGAGTTTGACGAATGGGGAAATCCTAAAAACAAAGACGCGTATTTTTATATGAAGAGCTACAGCCCGTATGAAAATATTGAGAAGAAAAACTATCCAAATCTATTGGTTACAACTGGTTTGCACGACAGCCAGGTGCAGTATTTCGAACCCGCCAAGTGGGTAGCTAAATTGAGAGAAATGAAAACAGATAAAAATGTTTTATTGCTTCGTACTAATATGGAATTCGGCCATGGCGGTGCCAGCGGTCGTTTTGATTATTTAAAAGAAGAAGCACTGAGTTATGCATTCTTATTTAACCTTGAAGGAATAAATAAATAATGTTCATTTCACTTTGGTAAGACACCTTTTTATTACGATATTTTTATTTGAAAAATAATGTACTTCAATTAGAATTGAAGGACATTCAAATTATTACAAATGCACTACTGGATCTGGATTTCCGTCCGGATCATTTTTTACAGTACCATTGGTGTTTGGATGCCCATTTGTCAAAAGCAATACGCCCGCAGCGTGCGGCGCAGCCATTGAAGTGCCGCTTATTGTCATATACTTTCCGCCTATCCATGTTGATAAAATATTTACTCCTGGTGCACAAAAGTCAACCGGCGGATTACCATAGTTTGAAAAGGATGCCCACCTGTCATTATTATCCATAGCGGAAACAGTATAAATATTTTTCCCGTTAACTCTAGCTGGGGAATAATTATTGGCATTGGCAGACGAGTTTCCCGCTGCTATTGCGAAAAATATTCCTTTGCGTGAGGCTCTGGCAACAGCCGTATCAAGTGATGCAGAGACCGCTCCTCCAAGACTCATATTCGCTGCATCTCCGCTCTTTCCTTTTGATGCAACATAATCCACTCCGTTTATCACACCAGACACGGTGCCGGAGCCGTTTTTATCAAGCACCCTAACTGCTGCGACCTTTGCATTAGCAGCAACACCTATCACACCAACTGTATTGTTTTTTGCTGCTATAGTGCCAGAAACATGTGTTCCATGGCCATTTTCGTCGTTGGGTGACCGGGAGTTTGTCCCGCTCAGAAGAAAAGACTTACTATTGGGAACATCAACATTTAAATCAGGATGAGTAAGTTGAATTCCTGTATCGATAATCCATGCAGTTTTACCAGTACCATTACCTGTTCCCACTCTTGTAATGCCGTAAGGCTTTGTTTGAGCTCTTGGAATATCTATACTGGAAATTATTAAAGGCTCTAACGAAATAATTTTATCCTCTTCTATAAAACTTATCTCAGGATTTTTTTGAAGCATCTCAAACTGCATAACATTCAATCTGGCAGCAAACCCTTTCATTACTGTATGATATACTCTCTCAGGAAATATTCCCGGAATATTCTTATTTATTAAATATTTCTTTACTGCATCAAACATCAATGCTCTGCGTTGTTCATAATCCAATATGCCTTTAAAATCTGGGAATGCATCATCCTTAAATATTACAATATATTTTCCTTTAATGTTATCATCTCCGGGATTTATTATACCGGAATTATTAGATGATGCAGGCTGCATTTCATCATCTTTTCTGCATTTGTATAAAAACACCATACCTATGCTTAGCACCACCATTGCCAGAAATCTTATTTTATTATTCATAACGTTTTTTTATTCAAAATTAGAAAGGAATAGAAGTGTTAATTTTTATTTTCGTTAAAACGAAAATCTGCATCGATTAACAGGATAAATAATGTATTGATTATTACTTTGGGAATGATTTAAATTTCTCAAATTAGGCCTATTAATAATAAATATAAATTGAGTAAATATGGATTAAAATATATCGTGTAATTTCCAAACACATTGTAATAAAATAATTAAGTTTGTAAAATATGCCGACACCCCAGAAATAGAATAAAAAAATTATGATGCGCATAATAAAATTGTTTAAAAATGAGCAAGGAAAAAGTCAATGGACTGCATATTATGAAAAGATGAATTTTCAAAAGTTTTCAATAATAAAAGCAGCTGCCATTATTGTTTTTTTATTTTTTTCGAATCCTTTAATTTATTCCCAAAATATAACTGCTTCAGAAACAATGATAAGTTCAAAATATAAATTCGGTGTCGCTTCGAAGTTAAACATTAATGAAAAAGTATACTTTGACGACTCTCTGTCAATCATTTTAACATCATTTTCCCATAAACGCCCATATACTGGAGGCGCAACAAAAGCAACAGCATATCTGTCCCTTTCAAAGGATAAAGAATCCGGCGACATAATGCTTTCTGTTCATGGCATTGATGGTAAATCAAAATCTGACGACGGCCTGTCCGACTCTGACCGTTACGATTCTCTAATTTGGAAGGAATATAAATTTCAACTTAAGAGTTTCGATTATGATAATTCAATTGAAATTATTGTTTCGAAAAGGGAGTGAAAAATTTGTTTATGAATTTCTGCACCAAATATTGAATTGGAATTATGGGGGAAATACGTAAATGAAATTATCAGATCGACTTAACAACTATTTATATTTAAATGAATATTATTTATCCTGAATTTTAAACTATTAACATTCTGAAACTATGAAAAAATATTATTTCTTTTCTGCCATTGCAATAGCAAGCTTAGCTGCATTTCGATTTAAGGAACCCGTTGCTGATATACTGCCGGGTAATATTGTGGTTAATGGAAAATTATTCACTTCTTTATTTCAGCAGAATGCCGCGGAATACAAAGCTCTTTGTTTTCAATCATATAATATCGCTCGCTTTCAGATAGACCAATCATTACAAAAAAACTCAGCAAAACCAAGAGCTGTTATTACCGACATTGATGAAACAATGCTTGATAACAGCCCTTACGCTGTTCATCAAGCTTTACAAGGTAAAGTATATGAATCCGCTTCATGGGCGAAATGGACAGGGCTGGCTCAGTGCGATACGCTTGCCGGTTCGCTTTCTTTTTTTAAATATGCAGCTGATAAAGGTGTCGAAGTTTATTATATTTCCAACAGGGACGAAAAAGAAAGAGCCGGCACCCTGCAAAATATGCAGCATTATGGTTTTCCTTTTGCCGACAATGACCACTTGATATTGAAACAATCATCCTCCAGCAAGGAAAGCAGAAGACTTAAGATTGCTGAAACTCACGAAATTGTTTTGCTGATTGGAGATAATCTTGCTGATTTTAGTGATGTCTTTGATAAAAAAACTACGGAGGAACGTTTACAGTCAGCTCAAAAACTTTCGAATGAATTCGGCAGGAAATTTATTGTTTTACCTAATTCCAATTACGGAGATTGGGAAAGTGCATTATTTAAGTATAACTTCAAGCTGACTTCCGAACAAAAAGATTCTGTTATTAAAACCTGCTTGAAAAATTATTAATAATCCTGCGCTCTAATTGCTCATTTGAAAATGTTTAATATTGTATTTCTAATTGGCTGCATGCCAATTAAAAAAAACGCAGTGCCAGACCTTCCATCAAGAATGAAATAAAAATTATATGAAAAAAGCTCTATTTACTATTTTCAGCTTGTTAAGTTCATTTGTAATGTACGGACAAGCTTCTGCACTGCTCGATACCAATAACATTTCCGCAAAAATAAAATCTGACGGTACATTATTTGACGGGACATTCACCGTGCCGAAAGGAAGCGGGATGAATTCAATTTACACCGGAAATATCTGGATTGGGGGTATTGATGCCGGCGGACTGCTGCATATCGCCGGACAAACCTATTCGCAGGGCGGGGCAGATTTTTTCTACGGACCTATGGCTTCAAGTTATACTGCACCGTCTTATACTTCAACCTACAACAATGTTTGGAAGATAAACAAATCAACAATAAATTATCATATCGCAAATTATACAACAGCAGGTTATGCTGTGCCTGCCTCAATTGCGAATTGGCCAGGAAACGGTAATATCACTAATGGTGAAGCGGCAATACTTGCACCTTACATTGATGTAAATTCAAATGGTACTTATGATCCAGCAAATGGCGACTACCCTGTTATCAGAGGTGATCAGGCTGTTTTCTATATGGTAAACGACGATAAGCTGGCGCATGGTGAAACCGGCGGTGCAAAACTAGGCATTGAGGTTCATGGTATGGCATATTCGTTTACCTCAGCTGCCGACTCTGCACTTAATCAAACTGTTTTTGTGAATTTTCAAATAATAAACCGTTCAGCAAATAACTATGATTCAGTTTATTTTGGATCATTTATAGATATGGATCTTGGCTCTTATTCTGATGATTTTGTAGGAAGCGACAGTTTGCTTAATATGTTTTACACATTCAACGGCTCGGCTAATGACGCTGTTTACGGAAGCAAACCGCCGGCTCAGGGAGCGGTATTCCTTAATTATCCCATGGCTAAATTTGTTTGCTTCAATAACAACAATTCTGTGACTGGAAATCCTACAACGGCAAATCATTTTTATCAATATCTGCAGGGAAGATGGAAGGATAACACGCTTATTACTTTTGGAGGGTCAGGCTATGGCGGAACCACAGAGGCAGACTTTATGTTTTCGGGAGATCCTTCAGGAGCAGGATGGACAGAAGTAGGCTCAGGAAATGTCCCAGGAGACAGAAGGGGGCTGAGTTCAGTTGGC
The DNA here is from genome assembly GCA_903889605.1 of uncultured Bacteroidota bacterium. Taxonomy (GTDB): domain Bacteria; phylum Bacteroidota; class Bacteroidia; order 2-12-FULL-35-15; family 2-12-FULL-35-15; genus 2-12-FULL-35-15. The sequence continues at coordinate 2,247 of CAISYK010000255.1, read as the reverse complement.
CCTTTTAGTCTTGCTGCAGGAGGAAAAATTTGTGTTGATATGGCCTTTCCGTTCGCACGTGATTATGCAGGGAATAACTTAACTTCAATAACTCTGCTAAAGCTCCGCGCACAGCAAATCATAAATTTTTATGATAACCAGGGGTATTCCTGCCAATTTTTGTCAAGTGTAAGTGAAACAAATCCGATAGACAATCAACTAAGTATTTACCCTAACCCCTTCACCTCACAAACTACCATTGCTTTTAAAGAAGATGTCAAAAATGCTGAAATAAAAATAATTGATATGCTTGGTAAAGAGGTGAAATCAATATACTTTACTGGTAAACAATTAATAATTGAAAAAGGTGAAATGCAGGCAGGGATTTATTTTGTGCAGGTAATTGATGATAATAATAACAAGGTAAACAGGAAAATAGTTATACAATAAAAATAGAAATAAATTTTAGGTTAAGAGCCATTCAGCCATTACGGCAATATACTGATTTGAAATAGCCTTGCAGGCAGCTGTTTTGAGGCGAAGACCAGCAAGAAACACTTAAAACAACCTTAGTGTATCTTAGTGGCCTTAGTGCCTTAGTGGTAATTTTGTTTTTTTCAACTAATAAACACTTAAAATAACCTTAGTGTATCTTAGTGGCCTTAGTGCCTAAGTGGTAATTTTGTTTTCAACTAATAAACACTTAAAATAACCTTAGTGTATCTTGGTGGCCTTTGTGCCTATGTGTTAATTTTGTTTTTCAACTAATAAACACTTAAAATAACCTTAGTGTATCTTAGTGCCCTTAGTGCCTCAGTGGTAAATCAGGGGTGAAATTTGTTTTTACTCCTCTACAAAGCAAAATCTATTCCCGCCATAAACACATTTTCATTCAGCTTGTCCTTCCCGGTAACACGGTAAGTATATTCCCCATGCAGAGCAATATTTACAGCCGACCAGTGGCCTAAATAATATCGTAATAAACCGGAATAGGCATTGATCTCATGCCCCTGATCGTATGATGCTGGCGCGATCCAGTTATAAGCCGCGGACGCCACCAATCGGTTATTCATCATGCCTGCATAATCCAGTTCAACAAAACCTCCGCTGTAATTATACTCTTTTGCCGGTTCCATTGTGTTAAACGCTTTATTATCCGCGCCCTGCATATACATAACCTGCAGATTGAGTGTTTTAAAATTAAAACTTCCGGTTCCGCCGAAACGATAGAAAGTCTTATTGCCGGTGCCGTTAGTATTGCCTGCAGGGCTTATTACTCTGCCTGGAAATGATAATGGCTGCCAGCCGTAATATCCGAACAAACCAACACGCTGTCCGGCGGTCTGGCCGTCGCCTTTCCCAATTGTCTGCATTAAATTTAAGTAAATATCCTTATTGTTATTATTGTCGGGACTGCCGCCGGTACCATTTACCACCCCTGCAGCATATTTAAAACCAGAACGAAAATGCCCTGTAGCCTCAATCCCAACCTGGTTATCATCAAATACAAAACTATTATTTGGGGTAGTCATAGAATATATTTCATAAGGCTGCAGCAGATAGTATGAGCGCTTTGAGCTGAACTGATGGTATGCAGGCTCAAAGCGGCCTACCCTAATATTCAGCGCATCCTTGATTATATTACTGAAAACAAGACTTACTGATTCCAAAGACCCTGTTTGTGAAGCATTGCTGTTAATACTGTCAAGCCCGATAAAACTGCTCGAAGGCACATCAATTCTGGGGGTGTAGATCACCAAAAATGATACATTCTTATGTAAAACACCAGCCGACAATAAGTCAAACCCATTAAGATTAAAACCTGCGGCATTGCCAGCATTATTATTATAAAATGTATATCCAAAAGGCAGACGCATGGCAATGGGCACAGCACTTTCAAAAACATTTTTTTCGTATCCCTGCTGCCCAGGAATCTGGTAGCCATTGTCACGGAAACGCTGTCCGAAATCATTCAGTTTTGTAAATCCAACATGGCACATATTGCAGTTGAATCCATACTTCCTTGCGAATTCCGCTATAGCCTGACTTTTGGTAGGAAGCATCAATTCGAAAAAGGCAACCGCGATAATTAGAATACTAAGTTTTTTCATTTTGATTTCTATTATTTAGAGTCTCCTCATAAACTCAGCCGATATTTTTCAACTTTAGAATAAAGCAGTTCAATAATTTTATCAATAATTTGAGCGCACAAGGTTTCTAACCTTGTTAAATTAACAAGGTTAAGAACCAATATAATTGTAGCTATCC
>CAISYK010000254.1 GCA_903889605.1 uncultured Bacteroidota bacterium | reverse complement strand
TTGATGAACTTCAAAAAAATGCCGCATCAAAGTGGTATTGCTTTGATGCGACATTGATATTTTCAGAGTTTCTGATGCCTTGAAAACTCTTATAAATGAACTGCCCCGAGGCATGGCCTCAGGGCAGTAACTGAAAAAATTAAATAAATAATAAAATTTATGACAACTATTTTAACAAAAAAGAGTCAGCATATTTCAACACAATATAACAGCAGCTGTGCTGATATATAAACTATCAAATTACTTCTGAATAACAATTTTTTCATTGGCAATTACTATTTTGTCTGAAACAACCTTAACAAAATAAACTCCAGCAGCCAATTCCCCTTTTTCTAATATAAATTTGTTTCCTGAGAAACTCATATTTTTCACTTCTTTACCTGCAATATCCATAATTTTCACAGAAGCATTTTTCATTTCTTTAGTAAAAGAAATTGTTGTTTGTGATGTAAATGGATTTGGAGAAATAGTAATACCAGAAGCTGTATTTACTTCATGAATACCAACTGTTTGATTAATTGAGACAGAATCAGTTTCCAAATTAAATACCTGAGCAAGTCCGGCCGAATCATTTGCCGAATAATTAGAAACAGACAGAAGCATTAATTCTGCTGTATTCAAAGAAGTCTTAATCTGAAATTTAAAATCAGCAATTTTCCCAAAACCATTTGCATTAATATGGTCTATACGGGAAACAGCACCGTACGCAGTGTTTGCTAAATTATCAATTTTCCCAATCTTGACTGCATCAGTTCCTGGTGTTCCAAGCCAGCTGGAAGGATATGTAATACTTTCAGTTCCCGATTGAACAAGAGATGCATCATAATTTATATTAAATGAAATACCGTATAGGCTGCTTATCGGTGCTGATGAGATACCAAGCCACAATTCTGCATCTACCCAATCTCCTGCTGTAAAAGAACTTCCATTAATAACAAAATACATATCGGATGTTGTCCTGATTTGATTGATATTATTATTATCATCATCATGAGAAACAATGGCATGTAATAAATTAAAATTCAAATTAATTGCCGCTGTATCATTAGCATCAATTATTCCGTCGCCATTACAATCTGCGTGTTTTATATCTTGTCCGTTAGTTTGTAATGCACCCCAATTGGCTGATGAATAAGCCTGCCATGTATTACTTACACTTGCACGAGGTGTACCTGTTTGTGAATAAAATAAACCAACAGCTAATAAATCAGTATTATCTACAAGCGAATCGTTATTAGCGTCACCAGGCCAAACCGCAGCATTTACTGTTATAGTTACCGATGTACATGATGTTGTATTGCATGAACTTTGTGCTCTTACATAATATGTAGAAGTTACTGTAGGTGTAACGTAAATTGAACTTCCGCTTCCTACAAATGTTCCGCCGCAGCTTCCTGCGTACCAATTATATGAACCTCCGGTTCCGAGCGAACCGCCATTTTCGGTTACTAATGTTGAGTCGCCCAATGAAATTGAGGTTGAATTAGCGGATGCAGACGCTGGAGCTATAGAAAAAGAATTTACTGCAGCAACTACACTGTATGCCGTAGGATTTGTACAGCCATTAGCCGTTAAAGTATAAACATAAGTTACATTTACAGAAGATACGGTGGTATTGATAAGTGTTTCGTTTGGATTACCTGAGCCGCTGTTTGCATTATTGCTTATACCCGATACAATAGCTCTTGTCCATGCAAATGTTGTTCCAGCTGTTGTACTTGATGGAGCATAATTGAAAGCAATGCCGCTGCATACTGCAGGAGCAGTTGTAGAACTTGTTAATACTGGGGCAGGGTTTACCGAAACAACTACGCTGAAAGTAGTTGAATTTGTACAGTCACCTGCTAAGCCCACTGAATAAACGTAGGTAACATTAACAGGAGCAGTTGATGTATTGATAAGAATTTCATTTGGATTATCCGTACCGCTGCCTGCAGAATTGCTTATATCGGTTACAGCAGCCCTGGTCCATAAAAACAAATCTCCTGTTGAACTTGTTGGTGTATAATTAAAAGCAGTACCGCTGCAAACTGCAGGAGGAGTCAAACTGCTGCTTAATGAATGGCTGCATGTGCAAGGTGTTGGGTTTATTGTAACAACAACATTATAAGTTGTAGGATTTGTACAGCCATTGGCAGTTACAGTATAAACATATACAACATTTATTGGTGAGGCTGTGGTATTGGCCAGCGCTTCATTTGGATTACCAGTGCCCACGGCAGCTAAATTGCTGATGCCTGATACAATTGCTCTTGTCCATGTAAATGTCGCACCTGTTGTGCTGCTTGTTGGAACATAAACAAAAATGCTTCCGCTGCATATTGCCGGAGGAGTTAAACTGCTGTTTAATGCCGGAGCAGAATTTATTTCGCTTACCGTGTTGGAATTTAAGCTTGTGCTGCAGCCATTCGTGGCACGAACACGGTAGTAATATGTTGTATTTAAGGTTAAACCTGCTAAATTAAAAGTTGTAGCATTACCAACATTCAGATTGTTATAACCTGACACAAATGTCGAAAATGCAGCATCTGTAGCAACATCAATAAAATATCCTGCAGCACCTGAAACTGCAGTCCAGTTGGCATTCATGGAAGTACATGTAAAGTTTGAAGCTGCTGTTGCTGTCGGAGGATTAGGGCCTGTCGTTCCAACTGTTATTGTGTTGGAATTTAAACTTGTGCTGCATGCATTCATTGCACGTACGCGGTAATAATACGTAAAGTTTGGTGTTAAGCCTGTTATATTATAAGTTGTTACGTTTCCTGTATTCAAATTGTTGTAACCACTAACAAACGTGCTGAATGTCGGACTTGTAGAAACATCTAAGCTGTAGCTTATCGCACCAAACACGGTGCCCCAATTTGCATCCATTGAGGTGCAGGAAATGTTTGAGGCCGCGGCTGCAATCGGTGCAGCGACAGTTGGGTATACAGTTACGACTACACTGAAAGTAGCTGAATTTGTACAATCTCCGGTTAACCCAACAGAATAAACATAAGTTACATTTATAAGAGAAGATGTTGTATTGATAAGTATTTCGTTCGGATTATTTGACCCGCTCGCTGCTCCATTACTTATTCCTGCCACTAATGTTCTTGTCCATGAAAATAAATCTCCTGTTGAACTTGTTGGTGTATAATTAAATGCAGAACCGCTGCAGATTGCAGGAGGAGTTAAACTGCTGTTTAATGAATGATTACATGTGCAAGGTGTTGGATTTACAGTTACAACAACAATATAAGTTGTCGAATTTGTACAGCCATTTGCAGTTACCGTGTAAACATAAGTTACATTTACTGGCGAAGCTGTTGTATTGGTCAATGCTTCCAAAGGATTGCCTGTACCGGAAGCTGCTGAATTGCTGATGCCGGACACAATTGCTCTTGTCCATGTAAAAGCCGCTCCTAAAGTTAAACTTGTTGGTAAATAATTAAAAGCTGTGCCGCTGCATATTGCAGGAGCAATAGAGGCACTACTTAACAATGGTGTAGGATTTACAGTAACAACTACACTGAAAGTAGTAGAGTTTGTACAATCACCTGTTAACCCAACAGAATAAACGTAAGTGACATTTACCGGAGCAGTTGAAGTATTAACAAGTATTTCGTTTGGATTATTTGAGCCGCTCGCTGCTCCATTGCTGATCCCAACGACAACTGCTCTTGACCAGGAAAATATATCTCCCGTAGTGCTTGTTGGTGTATAATTAAAAGCAGAACCGCTGCATATTGCAGGAGGAGTTAAACTGCTGCTTAATGAATGATTACAAGCGCAAGGTGTTGGATTTACTGTTACAACAACATTATAAGTTGTTGGATTTGTACAGCCATTAGCAGTTACTGTGTAAACATAAGTGACATTTATTGGAGAACCTGCTGTACTAATAAGCGTTTCCAATGGATTACCAGTTCCGCTTGCTGCTCCATTACTTATCCCAATCACCAATGCCCTTGTCCATGCGAATGCAGCGTTTGATGTGCCGCTTGTTGGTGTATAATTAAAAGCTGTACCGCTGCATATTGCAGCAGGTGTTAATGTACTGCTTAATGCGGGAGAGGTAGTAGAACATGTTATTGTATTTGAATTTAAACTGGTGCTACAGCTATTACTTGCGCGTACACGATAATAATAAGATATGTTTGCAGTTAATCCAGTAATATTATAGGTTGTTATATTACCTAAATTCAAATTGCTGTAACCTGTGACAAAGGAAGTAAAGGCTGCATCGGTAGCCACATCCAAAAAATAGGTGGTGGCACCTGAAACTGAAGCCCAGTTAGCATTAAAGGAAGTGCAGGTAAAGTTTGAGGCTGCAGTTGCAGTTGGAGCTGCGGGAGAAGAAACACTTTCGGTTATCGTATTGGAATTTAAACTTGTGCTGCAGCCATTAGCAGCACGTACGCGGTAATAATATGTAGTGTTTACAGTTAAACCGGTTATATTAAAAGTAGTTACATTGCCGATATTCATATTATTATAACTACCTACAAATGTGCTGAATGTGCTGCTGGTAGATACATCTAAAAAATAAGCTGTCGCACTAGAAACAGCACCCCAATTGGCATTCATTGAAGTACAGGTAATGTTGGAAGCGGCCGTTGCTGTTGGACTAACAGGTCCGACAGTTCCAGTCGTTATCGTGTTGGAATTTAAACTTGTACTGCATGCATTCATTGCACGTACACGGTAATAATAAGTTGTGTTTGGTGTTAAGCCGATTATATTATAAGTTGTTACATTACTTAAATTCAAATTGTTGTAACCACCAACAAACGTGCTGAATGTAGAACTTGTAGAAACATCTAAGTTATAGCTGACAGCACCAGACACGGCTCCCCAATTCGCATCCATTGATGTACAAGTGATGTTTGAGGCGGCGGCGGCAAAAGGAGCGGCCACAGTTGGGTTTACTGTAACTATTACACTGAAAGTTATTGGATTTGTGCAGTCACCAGTTAGCCCTACTGAATATATATAAGTAACATTTATCGGAGCTGACGTTGTATTGACAAGTGTTTCGTTTGGATTATTTGTTCCGCTGGCTGATGCATTACTTATGCCGGAAACTGCTACTCTTACCCATGAAAACAAATCTCCTGTTGAACTTGTTGGTGTATAATTAAAAGCTGAGCTGCTGCATATTGCAGGCGGAGTTAAACTGCTGCTTAAAGAATGATTACAAGTGCATGGAGTTGGATTTACTGCAACAAGCACATTGTAAGTTGTTGGATTTATACAACCATTTGAAATTATTGTATAAACATAAGTCACATTTACTGGTGATACTGTTGTATTTGTAAGAATTTCGTTTGGACTAAAAGAGCCGCTGCCTGCTGAATTAGAGATACCGGATACAATTGCTCTTGTCCATGTAAAAATTGCACCTGCAGTTAAACTTGTTGGCAAATAATTAAAAGCTGAGCCGCTGCATATCGCCGGAGGGGTTAAACTGCTGTTTAATGTTGGTGTAGGGTTTACTGTTACTATTACGTTTTGGTTGCTGCTGCACCCATTTGCAGAAATTGCATAAGCATAAGTCACATTAATAGGTGCTGGAGAAATATTGACAAGAATTTCGCCTGGATTACCGGATCCGCTGCCTGATGAATTGCTTATACCTGTAACAGCAACTCTTGTCCATAAAAATGATGCACCTGATGTTAGACTTGAAGGGGAGTAATTAAAAACAGAACCGTTGCAGATTGCAGCAGGAGTTAATGTACTGCTTAATGTTGGAGAAGGCTGTACAGTTATAACAACACTGAAAGTTGTTGGATTAATACAGCCGTTAGCAGAAACGGTAAAAACATATGTAACATTCAGTGGAAAAGCTGTTGTATTTAAAAGTGTTTCATTAGGGTTGCCAATACCTGCGCCTGCTATATTGCTGATGCCAGACACGACGGCTCTTGTCCATGAAAACAAAGTATTTGATGTTCCGCTTGTCGGGGTATAATTAAAAGAAGCACCGCTGCAAATTGCAGGAGGAGTTAAACTGCTGCTTAATGCTGGCATTGGGTTTATTGTTATGCTGCCAGTTGCAGTAGCTTGTGTGCCGGAACCTGTTGTGGTCACTGTATAATTAAAAAGCCCAGCTTGTGATGATGTTAGGATCATATGGAATACACCTGCTGTAAAATTATAGACTGACCCCGGAGGCAACCCTACAGCGCCTGCACCAGTACCTGTTCCGCCAATAGTGTAATCAATTACAATAGTTTGATCATTTAAACAGACAACCTGAGCGTCAGTTCCAACTGCCGAGGTTAAGCTAATTGTTGCCTGCGCAGAGGCATTATTAAAACCTGCAAATGTCAATAAAATAAATGTCAGCAAGGCTGTTTTAAAAGCGGATGCCGTTTTATTGACGTTACTGCGACGGATGGAAAAGTAATTATTTTTCATATTGATGTTGGGTTAATTAACTTATTTCGGATTTCTTGAATTATTAAAACTAAAAAAAACACTAACGCAAATATAAAACAGAAAAGCCAACAAAAAACATTGTATTTTGTGTGATGCGGTTTTGGCTTTATAACTTGTAAGCTTTTATAAATAAGCTGCATTTTTCCAAACCAAACAAAATTTGATTTAAAGACAAACGGATGAATTATAAATTGGCAGGAACATAAGCACTAATTTATATGTTCGCATATTTGCAGGCACATCTTTAGGATTATAAATTTTTCGGAAAACTATTTCTTTTGGATAAAATGGAATCACAATTTACCTGGCGTATCTTTTAATCAGTTCCGCCAATTCAAATTTCACACTTCGGGAAACAGGAATATTACTGTCATCCGTCATTTCAATATTACCCTTGTCCTTAGCCGGACTATATTTTTTTATATATTCAACATTTATCAGATGGGAATTATGACAGCGGAAAAAACTTTCACCCTCTAACGAATTTACCAGAGCTTTTAAATTTTTACAAACAAGCCGCATTTTATTGCCGATGGTATATACTTTGGAATAGCTGCCATCAGCTTCTATACGGATAATATCCTTAATATTAATGTATTCGGAGCCGTTAGCAGTAGGTAACGTGAGCTTGCCTCCTAACGCAGCTTTTAGCTTTTCAACCTGAACTTGTGAAACATTTTGTTTCTCTATTCTCAAAGAAATCCGGCTGACGGCATTTATCAATTCCAGTATGTTTATTGGTTTTAATAGATAATCAGCTGCATTTACTTTAAAAGCTTTGATCGCAAATTGGTTATATGCAGTAACAAATATTACTTCAAATTTCCGGTTTTCAAAATGCTCTATCATTTCTAAACCTGTCATTTGGGGCATTTCTATATCAACAAAAACTAAGTCAGGGTTTTTATTTTGAATTTCTTTTATTCCGTCTTTTGCAGAAAAAGCTGTGCCTATTATTTCTACCTCAGGGCAGTATTCCTTAATAGCTATTTCTATAGCTGTTACAGCATTTCTTTCGTCATCGATTATTACAGCTCGCAGCATAATAAATTTGTTAATTTCTTAGTTTGAAAACAGCATCATTACAATTTCAAATCAGCATAGAAAAAAAACAGACTAATTAAATGGTTAATAATGGTAAAACAAACTCAACTCTTGTTCCGCAGGCTTGGCCTGACTCATCCGTTAAGTCAAAATATTTAAGAACCATGTCAGTATTATTCAGTGAATTTAATATTTTTAATCTTTGATCGGTAGCCTTTATTCCAAAAGATTCCCTTGCTTTCTTGTTTTTATTTATTTTCAATGATTCAATTCGTCCAACTCCGTTATCTTCAATAGAACAAAGAATAGAACCTTGAGTAAATTTGATATCAATAGACAGTTTCCCTTCATCTTCTTTTTGCATAAGCCCGTGCCAAATGGCATTTTCAACAAAAGGCTGAAAAATCAATGGCGGCACAAGGCAATTTTCCGGCATAATACCATCTCCTATATTTATGGAAGATTTAAACCTGCCTATGAATCTCTGTTCTTCCAGTTCAATATATATTGAAAGTGTATCAAGCTCATCTTTAAGTGAAATATATTCCATTTGAGATTGTTCAAGAACTTTCCGTATTAAATCGGAAAACTTCGAAAGGTAAAGGCTTGCTTTTAATTTGTCATTTTGAAAAATAAAACTTTGAATGGAATTTAACGAATTAAAAATGAAATGAGGATTCATTAATTTCCTTAACGAAATAAGTATATAATGCGACAGGTCATTCTTCAGTGTTTCCTGAAGTTTTTCAGTATATTTTAAGTTTTCTACTAATTTATCGCGCTGTACAGTAATTTCTTTATTCTGATGGCTCAGCTCTTCATTATTCTCTTCAACTATAATATTCTTTTTCTCAATAATTTTATTTTTTTCTTCAACTAAATGTTTTTGTTTTCTTATTTCTTCATTTTGAATTTCTACTTTTCCCTTTTGATTTTCTATAACCTGATTTTGCTTTTTAGTAATGCGCAGGGAACGTAAAATGAATCCTGCAAAAACCAGCACTAAAATAAATCCGCTCAAAACAAACCAAAAAATAATTTTCTGTTTCTTAATATCAGATTCCTGCTGAACTAATTGCTTATCATGCTCGGCTTTAGTTGCTAATTCATTTTTACTGAATTCATAATTCATCTCCTTACGGACCATTTCATAATTCTTTTCCTCATTAACAATAGAATCCTTTGCCAGCATTGCTTTTTTGTAATGTTCCAGAGCCTTTTGGTGTTTGCCTGTTTGAGAATAAAGGTCGCTTAAGTATTCATTGCCTGCTTTAATATCCGCCAGATTGCCGATTTCCTCCGCTATGGATAAAGACTTTTTTAAATACTTTTCTGCTTCTGCATATTTTTTTGTCGCAGTATATAATAAGCCTATGTTGCCCAGTTTGATTGCTATTCCATTTTTATTACCAAGTTCTTCATCAATTTCCAGCGCTTTCAGATAATAAGCAAGCGCAGAAGGATAAATTTTTTGAGCATTATAGACGCTTCCGATATTATCAAAATTACTTGCAATTACTTTTTTATCTCCGAGTTGTTCTGCAATTTTCAAAGACTTAAAATAATATTCTAAGGCCAAGTCGTGGTCACCCTTATTATCATGAATAATTCCAATGTTGCCGTAATTGTTTGCAATACCGTTTTTGTCTCCAAGATCTTCTGACATTTCCAACGCCTTCGTAAAATATTTGAGCGCTTTAGGGTAGTCTCCTTTGTACTTATATATAATTCCCATATTGTTGCACGAAGAAGCAATTCCTTTTTTATCTCCAAGTTCTTCAGAAATCTTCAATGCCCTGAAATAATAATCCAATGCTTTTGGGTAATCGCCCTGCCGGCAAAATACAACTCCAATGTTGCATAACCATTTTACAACAATCTTTTTATCACCAAGTTCTTCAGCAATTTTTAAAGTTTTGAAATAACAGTCCAAGGCTTTTGGGTAATCGCCTTTCTCATAATAAACATTTCCGATATTACCGTAAGAACCGACTATACCTTTTTTGAAATTCAATTGCTCTGCAAGTTCCAGGGCCTCATTACCATACTGCATCGCTGAATCGTAAAGCCCTCGCCTAATGTATTCCCAGCATAATTTATAGGAATGAATTACTTTGTTTGTATCTGGCTTGTCAGTTTTTAAAAGCAAAAGAAGAGAGTCTTTTTTGTTTTGCTGAGAGAAAGAAAAATATGAAAGGGATATTAGAAGAACTGTAAAAACAAATTTGGAATATCTTAATGGAATGCAAACGGGATTTTTCATTTCTCCGTGCATGTTTAATGGAAGTAAAAACTTTAAATTTTGTTTTTTGTATGTCATAAACGCTGTAAAAGTAACGGACATTTAGAATTGCCGATTCTATACTTTACGATACAATCGACGGGACGCATTTCTTTAGGTGTGCTTGACAAGTAAATATTTCAGCCCGGAAAATTTAAACGCTGAAAATATGTTTTTCTTATAATAACCAATAAGAGTATTATTTAAAATCCTCTTATTGGTTATTTACTAAGTATTTGTAACGAAATAATATGTACATTTGTTGAAAAACAAAATGTATGCAATCAGATAATCTTATCCGTGTGAAGTATAGGAAAAT
>CAISYK010000253.1 GCA_903889605.1 uncultured Bacteroidota bacterium | reverse complement strand
GGAATTGATTAAAAAGTAGAAGTAGTATTTATATTTTTTTGACTATTTATTAACTAATGAGAGTAAAGAATTTAATACATTTATAAAGAATTTTTAAAATGCTTTGGACAAAACACATTGGTATTTTTTTAACCCTTCATTGTATCAGTTATACAATGAACACAAATACTTTGCAAAACAATCCAAAACCCTTTTCAAATCCAGTTTTAATTTATGGTAGTTCATTCGGCAATTATTTTCAAATGTTATATAAAACAGGGAAATATGAAGATATGATAAGATTCACTTCTTCCAAATCCATTAACAGCTTTGGTTCTAAAGCAATTCTTGAATTGTACGAAAAAATGAGTTTTGGTTATGAATTGAAATTGAAAAGTAAAAGTGATAATAAAGATGGAAGTGTAACATTGAATTACTACACTTTTATCATTGCCACAAAAAGCGTATTACGTTTGAATGTTATTGTTGAAAATGATTCTACGAAATTAATAATAGCCTCTTTAATCCAAAATAACCCATTTTAACTTTTGAATGTGGAGTCCAGAAACCACTGAAAAACGGGGCGTTACCGAAAAGCCTTATGAGTAGGAACAACAAAATATTAATTACGCTAAAAAATGGAATACACATTAGTTGAAGACAGTTCACCGCAGGATCTTGAGAAAGAAGTAAATGATCTAATCTCTGAAGGATGGTTGCCACAAGGGGGCATCGCTATCAGTAATTCGAGTGATGTTGATTTTACTTATTGTCAAGCCATGATAAGAAATAACAAAGAATCTATTGGTTAATACTGTGGATGGCCTTTACACTGATAACAAATTTTATATAAATATTACTATGCATCCTGATTTAGAAAAACTAATAGAACTTGTTGTTGCCGATGGGCAAATAACCGAAAAAGAAAGATCAGTTGTTGTAATAAAAGCAATTGAATTGGGTGTTGATACTGATGAAGCTGAAATATATATGGATGGCAGACTTCATCAAGTAAATCAAATAAATAAACAAGTGGTGTTTCCTGCACCACCTTTAGAAAAAAAATCAACTAAGGAAGGGAATGAAAAAAAATGCCCTGCTTGTGGTGCAACTGTTGAATCATTTACTATTAATTGTAAAGAGTGCGGACATGAGTTTAGAAATACAAGTGCAGTGTCATCAATAATTGTGTTAAGTTCACTCTTAGATGCAATTTTAAATGAGGGAACGAAAGACAAATATGAAGACGGAATTATAGAAACAGATACTAAATGGGAGAGAATTGGTAAACAGCAGCGAGCTGATCGGGTTGCTCGAGATAGAGATGGAAAGAGGGCACACAGGCAAGCTCAAACGATAGTTAACTTTCCTATACCTAATAATAAAGAGGATATTCTTGAATTTTTAGCTGTTGCATTACCAAAAGGAAGACCACGTGGTTTTTGGAATAATACTTTACATTTTGAAGATATTCTTCAACCTGCTTGGAAAACAAAATGCGAGGAAATAATCATCAAAGCGCGATTTTCTATGAAGGATGATAAAAAGATACTAGATCAGATTGAATTTTATGCAAAAGAATTGAAAATAAAATAAAAATAATATTATGAAAAAGGTAAAAGATTGCTCCTATTGGCCGGGATTTCTTGGCACACTCTTAGAACAAATAAAAGATTGTTTATCAAATCAAACTTGCAGTGAAAAAAAGAAAAAAAACAAATCCATGATTTAGTGAAGTTTTCAAAATAACTTGAACAAAACAAAGGGTTAGGTATTAACATATGATTATTGATAAAAAGAGTTTTTTTCTGTCTATCCGTTTATAGAATTATGTTCTTTTGATTCCTATGAAAGAGGAATTTTCAAATACG
>CAISYK010000252.1 GCA_903889605.1 uncultured Bacteroidota bacterium | reverse complement strand
GTAAATGATTTTAATGTTTTTAGTAAAAAAGTTAGAATGTATGATATTTATCAGTTTTCTTGATAAAGTCATATTTTTCTATATTTTTTCTAACTCTATGAAATATAGAAACATCACAGAATTTTCAAAAAAATGCTGGGCCGCTTATAATTACTCAAAAATAAATAATTATTTAGATGAATTTTTTCCAAAAAATAAATTAAGACATAAGTAGATTTACGAATTTAAAAAATCTTCTAACTCTTCAACACTCATAATTTGTACTCCTAATTTTTTTGCAGTTTCAAGCTTTGCTGATCCACTATTTGGATCCTTACAAACCAAATGTGTAGTATTTTTACTAACAGAACTACCAATTTTTGCGCCTCTGTCTGTTAAAATTATTTCAGCATCTTTCAATCTAATACCTGTGAAGACCCATATTGTTCCTTCTAAACTACCTTTTTTCATATTACTATTATTATTTTTTGGTTGTTCTTGTTTTTTTGATTTTATTGTAATAGGTAAATCTTTGATAAAATTTTGATATTTATCATAACCATCAAGAAAATTCTTTGCTGAAATATCAGAAAATCCTTTGATAGCAAGAATATCATTATATGATGGTTTGCTTGTAAAATGAATTAACAATTCAAGTTTTTTTGAACCAAGTCCGTTGTAGCAACCCGAAGCGTGCATCAATTTAGACAAATCAACATCAGTTGTTGCTTTTTTAATAGCACTATACACAATTTCGGCTTTCCTCTTACCAAACTTATCAAGTTTTTCAAAATCACTAATAGACAAATTTAAAATCTGTTTGATTGTTTTATAACCAGCGATATATAATTGATTAACAACACCTTCAGAAACATTATCAGTTTTGAGTATTTCAAAAAAAGAAATAATTTTTTTAATTTCCTGATCATTTGTATTACTAACACATATTTCTACACCATTATCATTCCAAAAAACAACAGAACCTTTTATTTCAGGCATTTCAAATCCTGTTGCTTTAATTACGCCTACCACCTTAGGTATCACGCCCCCGCTGCGCTTCAGTACAATCTTACTGCCACTACTTAAATTATTATCTTTAACATACTTGGCATTATTTAAGGTCACTCTAGAGATTGTGACACCCTCCAAATCAATTGGTGTTAATATTCCAACTGGCTTCAGGTATCCTAATTTTGATATGTTCCATTCAATATCAACAATTTCTGTTTCCGCATTTTCTGACCATTCAGGATTTTTAAATGCTCTTGAATAACAAGGATTATTATTTCTTTCACGACCCAATTGTTTTCTGATATTTTTATCATCAATATCAAGAACAAGTCCATCAATATCATATTCCTTACCCCATTCAACAAAGAGATCATTCAATTCTTCAATTTTTAAAGCATCAGCACGAAATACCCTATAAGGAACTAATGCTAAATGAGTTGTGATAAAATCAAGTTGTTCTGATTTATTCATCATAAAATCTTCATCTGCAAATCCATAACGAACATGTTTCGCATATTGCAAATCTGGAGATATTGTATCAGAGTTTTTCAAACCAGCAATCATATTACGAGCATTCTTAAAAGGCTCACCATTATCACGGTAAAAAGTATGTGATGCAAAAACTGGCTTAGGGATTATCATT
>CAISYK010000251.1 GCA_903889605.1 uncultured Bacteroidota bacterium | reverse complement strand
ATAGATAAGATATTTGAAGCGGCAAGGGTTGAGGAGGTTGTAGGCGATTATGTTACACTTAAAAAGCGCGGAGTCAACCTCACTGGTCTGTGCCCTTTTCATGATGAAAAAACACCTTCATTTTATGTTTCACCGGTTAAGGGTATATACAAATGTTTTGGCTGCGGAAAGGGAGGTCATGCTATAAATTTTGTGATGGAGAAAGAGCTCATGACCTATCCAGATGCTCTGCGCCATCTTGCAAAAAAGTATAATATACAAATTACCGAAGAGGAGCAATCTCCGGAACAGCTTCAAACACAGAATGACCGCGAAAGTTTGTTTTTAGTTTCTTCTTTCGCACAAAAAAGTTTCTCAGAAAATTTATACAGCAGCGATGAAGGAAAATCAATAGGATTGGGCTATTTCAAAGAGCGTGGTTTTAGAGAAGACCAAATTCAGAAGTTTCAATTGGGCTACTGCTTTAACCAACGCAGTGCATTTACCGACATTGCAGTAAAGACCGGATACAAGGCAGAATACCTTGTTAAAGCAGGGCTTACCCTCGAATTTAAAAATGAAAATGAAACCGCATTATCATCTTTTAATGATGATTCCGGTAATGTTTCTAAAGCAGAGAAGCCGCAGATAAAGCTCCTCGACCGCTTCTGGGGACGCGTAATGTTTCCGATTCATAACGCAACAGGCCGTGTCATAGCTTTCGGGGGCCGTACTTTACGTACAGATAAAAAAACTGCTAAATACATAAACTCGCCCGAAACAGACATTTACCACAAGAGCGATGTGCTGTATGGGATATTTTTTGCAAAAAAAGAAATCATTGCCCAGGACAATTGTTTTTTGGTGGAGGGTTACACGGATGTAATATCCATGCATCAGGCGGGAATTGAAAATGCAGTGGCAAGCAGCGGCACCTCCCTAACTGTAGGACAAATTAAGCTGATCCGTCGGTTTACCAATAACATTACAATTTTGTATGATGGTGATAACGCTGGTATTAAAGCCAGTTTCAGGGGTATTGATTTGATTTTGGAAGAGGGAATGAATGTAAAAGTTCTTTTATTCCCCGATGGAGAAGATCCCGACTCATACTCAAAGCGCGTAAGCAGCGAAGATCTTAAAACATTTATTAAGGGTAATTCCAAAGATTTTATTTCCTTCAAAACAAATTTATTAATGGGTGACGTACAAAACGATCCCATAAAAAAGGCCGGACTGATAAAAGAAATTGTTGAAAGTATTGCACTGATACCTGAAGCAATTTACCGATCGGTTTATGTGAAAGAATGCAGCCGTATCATGGATATGGAGGAACAAATTTTGCTGACTGAATTAAATAAAATACGCAGCAAAAAGTTCAACGAAAAAAACAGCAGTCACTTAACCGCAAACCATTCCGCTAATTCAGATGGGCTCCAAATAGCTGAAGGGTTAAAAAATGAAGAACAAAAACAAATACTCGATGCAAGTGCTGAGCATCAGGAGCGGGATATTATCCGCCTGCTTTTAAACTATGGAAACAAAACAGTATTTGTTGACGGCGAAGAGCTGGATGAACATAACCAACCGGTACAAGTTGAAATTTCCTTAGCAGCGCTTATAGTTCATGAATTACAGCAGGATAGTATTGTATTTGAGAATGTGTTATACAATATTATTTTAAACGAATTTGCCGGCCAGATAAATATTGAAAAAATACCCGATTACAATTATTTTCTTAATCATGAAAATATGGATGTTTGTTCATTGACAGTAGATTTGATAAGCTCTCCATACTCCCTTGCCAAATGGGAGCATCACAGCATTTACACTACGATGGAAGAAGATATTCTAAAAAAATCATTATACCATGCCGTATATGCCCTAAAAAGCCGCAGGCTTGAAATGATGATACACGACATTCAAAAAAGATTAAAAGAAAACCCTCCGGAAGAAGAAATGATGACATTAATTCAAACCCAGCGACAGCTGTTGGAAACAAAGAAAATGCTTAATGCCTTACTGGGAAGAATAGTGATAAAATGATTTTGTGATCTTTTCTATCTTTTTTTATTGAATTTATCGTAAATAAATACATAGCCAGGGCTTTATTTTTATTAATAACCTGAGTTCGATTAATAATACGAACCTGTTTTGGCTAAAGCCCAATAAAATT
>CAISYK010000250.1 GCA_903889605.1 uncultured Bacteroidota bacterium | reverse complement strand
TCCGGTTGAACAAAGGGGAAAAATATGTGTAAAATAAGGCTGTCTCAAAAGTATGAGGCAGCCTTATTTTTTTCTCCAGAGAGTATTGACATTTCTAAATTAAGGCCAGCTTCTTATCATTATTACTTCTACTTTGTTTTCGCCCTCAAGGCCCTATGTTTGTAAAATGAAGCACAAGTCCGGAAATTTATTAGTTTTAAGCTACCACAGTTTATAACCTTTAAATAACCAGACTTATGCAAACACAAAGTAACAAAATTGATTTTAGTGGCCAGCATATTTATGTTGGCCTGGATGTGCATCTTAAAAGTTGGAAGGTTACCATTATGACGGAAAAACTTCCTTTTAAGACCTTTTCACAAGATCCCAAACCGGATCTGTTATATAATTATTTGGCGAGGAACTTCCCAAATGGGATCTACCACACGGCTTATGAAGCCGGATTTTGTGGATATTGGATACATAATAAGTTTACAGCGTTGGGGATAAAATCCATTGTCGTTAATCCTGCGGATATTCCAACAACAAATAAGGAAAAGGTTCAAAAAGCGGATAAAAGGGATAGCCAAAAAATTGCAAAGGCTTTGCGTAGTGGAGATCTGAAGGGCATCCATGTACCATCATCAAAAACCCTCGAAGACAGATGCCTGATTCGTACCAGGGCAATAATAGTTCAGGATCTTACCAGGAATAAGAATCGGATAAAATCTTTCCTTCACTTCCATGGAATTGAGATGCCGGAAAACTTTAAACAATTGAATCATCACTGGTCCAAACGATTTATAGCATGGTTAAAGAGTATTGAAATGACGGAATCCAGCGCCAAAAAATCTCTTGATTTATTTATTGCCGAAGCTGAACATTTAAGATCAACGATACTTGAGGCGACCAGAGGGATCAGGGAACTATCAGAAAAAGAAGCGTATGCAAATCGTGTCGGATTGTTACGAGGGATACCAGGAATCGGCATCTTAACAGCGATGATCATATTGACAGAACTTGAAACAATAAATCGTTTTGGAAACTTTGATAAATTATGCAGTTTCATAGGACTGATTCCAACTACACATTCAAGCGGTGAAAAAGAAAACATTGGTGCAATTACACACAGGGGAAACAGTTTTCTCAGGGGGGCACTTGTTGAGAGTGCCTGGATTGCCGCAAGAATGGATTTGGCTCTGAATAAATCTTATCACGACTATTGTAAGCGAATGGAGCCAAATAAAGCAATAATAAGAATTGCAAGAAAATTATTAAACAGGATTCGGTTCGTTTTAAAAAACAATCAGCCATATGTATGCTCTGTCGTCAAATGAGACTATCTGCTGTGAAAACACATTCTGTGAGACCGCTTGCCCGGCCTGCAGTTCTGAATTTTGGAATCTGCTCCCTCAAGGCTGCGGCTCACATTTTATAAAACTAAGTGCGTTATAATATTTACCGTGAGACTGTTTCTTCTGCCTGCAGTTCTGAATTTTGGAATCTGCTACTTCAAGGCTACGGCTCACTTTTATGAAAAATTTAAAAAAAATTAACAATATGTGTGTTTTGTCATTAAAGAAAACTAAATGCTGTAAAAACACCTTCTGTGAGACCGCTACCTCTGCCTGCAGTTCTGAATTTTAGAATCTGCTACCTCAAGGCTGCGGCTTACATTCTATAAAAAATAAAGCGAGGCAATACAGCCCGGTTACTGATCCGGTTCTGTTGATAGAAGGATGTTTTTATAGATTTAGTTCATTGAAATATCAAACAAGAAATCTAAAGATGAGTTTATTGAGCCATAAGTGACAATGAAATCAATAAAAAAGAGCCTCTTTAACAAGAAGCTCTCATTGGTGTTTTCACCGTCATAAATCCTATTGCTGGTGAGTTGCTCTCCAGCAGAGCTCACTTCCTCTTCAGATTTACCTTGTAAAGGTAATAAAAAAGTTAAAAAATAAATTGCCGGCCACTTGTTTTACAACATAGAGGCCGGGCGGGCCTCATCACCGCAACGCGGCTGCGTCCGGGGCGAACAAAATTGAAAACTTAACTCAGAATGCTGGTGCCCCGCCCAAGGCCGCTTATGCGGTGATTGGTATTTTTTTCTTTAGTATTCGATTATTGGAGGGTAAACGGGCCGTTAACAGGACCATTTCTTGAGGTTGTGGGCAATACTTAATAAACCGGCTTCGATTTCAACCTTTTCACATCCTTTCAGAATAAATCGTTTAAAGCCTTT
>CAISYK010000249.1 GCA_903889605.1 uncultured Bacteroidota bacterium | reverse complement strand
TTGTTTACGATATTGTTATAAATAAAAAAGTCCCGCATTACTGCGGGACTTTTTTATTGTACTTAGTTGATGACTATTTGTTAACAGTTTTTGCTAAGTCAGCGCCAGCTTTAAATTTAGCTACTTTTTTAGCAGCAATTTTAATAGCTTTTCCAGTTTGTGGGTTACGACCTACTCTTGCTGCTCTTTTAGATACAGAGAAAGAACCAAAACCTACTAATGCAACTCTGTCACCTTTTTTTAGTGCTTTTGTTGTAGCTGTTACGAATGCTTCTAATGCTCTTCCTGCATCAGCTTTTGATAACTTAGTTTCTGAAGAGATTGCCTCAACTAATTCTGCTTTGTTCATGTGATTTTTTTTAAGGGTTAAACATTAATTATTAATTATGGTACAAATATACAACAATTCAGCTGCAATGCAACATTCCAAGCAAAATAAAGCTAAAATTGTTTACAAATAGCCCTTTTGTTAATAACTTAGCCCGGAATGAGACTTATTGTTATGTTTTAGGAAATATTTTCGTTGAATGTATCTTATATGTTTACACATAGGATTTTATATAGCTGAAAGCTATGGTATAACAGACTTACAGGAAACGCGTAAATTGATAGATTCAATCAATTTACTTTCCAGTCATTTTTAAGCTGAAACCCGCGCAGGAACTCACAAACAGCCATTTTCTTCTTTCCGGCAGCCTGCAGCTCTTCAATATAAATATAGCCTTCCTTTGCAGATATTTTAATGTAATTTTTTGAATCAGTAATGACACTTCCTTCAGGCCAATGATGAATATCATTCTCTTTCCTGCTTCTAAACACCTTCACAGTAATGATTTTCCCCTCCGGCGATACTAAATCTGTAAATGCGGAAGGATATGGGCTTAAACCGCGGATTTGATTGTGTATTTCATCAATTGTCCTGCTCCAATCAATTCGACAGTCTGATTTGAAAATTTTTGGAGCACTATTAATATGTGCATTTACTGTAGATAATTGTGATTGATCAATTTGAGGATAATTGTCTTTTTCAATAGCTTGAACAGTTTTTAAAACTAGCAGTGAACCTATCTGCATAAGCCTATCATGAATGTCGCCTGCTGTTTCATTTTCTGTAATTTGAGTTTTTTCCTGAAAAATAATTTTACCTGTATCAATTTCCTGCTGAAGAAAAAATGTAGAAACGCCGGTTTCTTTCTCGCCATTCATTATTGCCCAATTTATCGGAGCTGCCCCGCGGTATTGCGGTAATAATGAACCATGCAGATTGATTGTCCCCAAGCGTGGCATCTTCCAAACCACTTCAGGAAGCATTCGGAATGCAACTACAATTTGTAAATCAGCCTTCAGTTCATTTAATTGTTCAAGAAAGTTTTCGTCTTTCAATTTTTCAGGCTGAAGAATTTTTAAGCCCATTTCTTGTGCGTATTTCTTCACTGCAGATTGCTGCATCTGCTGTCCGCGCCCTGCTGGTTTATCAGGAACTGTAATTACTGCTGCAATATCATAATTGTTTTGTAAAAGCAGTTTTAAAGACTCCACCGCAAATTCAGGTGTACCCATGTAAATTATCCGCATGTTTCATCTTCCCTTCTCTACTCCTCATTTATGTTAATCATAAATTTAAAGAGAACTATTTTTGATTAAAATTAAAATTTTCTTTTCCTTTTTTAGCTGATGTAATAATTGAAAGCTGTTGAAATGTGCTGTTTTCAATTGCAGTAAAGGTTGCCCCTTACATGCCATACAGATACTGTTACCTGCAAAGTGTTCATATTTGATCCAAACTTTTACGTTTTCTTTCATAAATCCAACCGGCAGATTTACAGGATCTAATTTTCTTCCGCCTTCTAACTGCAGCATAAATTATCAGCCGTCAATAGTGTAATTTATTTTTTCCGCTTTTTCAAACCTCCTTGTTCATGATTATCCGCAATAGGTTCAAATAGTTTAGTTCTAATGCCGATCATCAAAAAACATGATTGCAGCATTGAAATAGAAACCAAACCGAAATAACTACAAAAATATTCTTATATCTATTTTGCACAGAATTGTTTTAATTATACAAAACTATAATATTTTAATTGTAATTTATAAATGAATTATTTAAAAATATGTAACTCAAATAAAGTCCTTTATAAATTTATAATTTTA
>CAISYK010000248.1 GCA_903889605.1 uncultured Bacteroidota bacterium | reverse complement strand
TAATATATATGGAGTCCAATTTCATCCTGAAAAAAGCCATGAGAATGGAATAACTTTACTTAACAACTTTGCAAATCTTTAAAAATGCTTTACCCCCGCATAATACCTTGCTTACTAGTTCATAACAAGGGATTGGTAAAAACAGTTAAATTCTCGGAGCCTAAATATGTTGGCGACCCCATCAATGCCGTTAAAATATTCAACGAAAAAGAGGTAGATGAACTCATGGTCGTTGATATTGATGCATCAGTTGAAAACCGGGAACCTTATTATAAAATGATTGAAAACCTTGCCGCAGAATGCCGCATGCCGCTTTGCTATGGGGGCGGAATTAAAACAGTAGAGCAAGCCCAGCGGATTTTCAGTCTTGGAGTAGAAAAAATAGCAATAAGTTCAATTGCCTTGCAAAACCCTTCTTTCATCAGGCAGCTTGCTGAACGTGTAGGAAATCAAAGTGTAATTATAGTATTGGATATTAAGAAAAAAACATTTGGAAGCAGGTATGAAATATGGACTCATAACGCTTCAAAAAATACTGGAAGAGACCCTGTGGAGTTTGCAAAACAATGCGAGGCTTTGGGGGCAGGTGAAATTATTATCAATTCTATCGACAATGATGGAATTATGAAAGGTTATGATCTTACTTTAATTGATAAGGTCAGAGAATCAATTAGTTTGCCCTTAACCGTTTTGGGGGGCGCAGGAACACTTGATGACATAGGGAAACTTATCAAAAAACATGGGATCATAGGTGCTGCCGCCGGGAGCTTATTTGTTTTCAAAGGTAAATACAAAGCAGTACTAATTAATTATCCTAACCGGGATGAAAAGGAATCTTTAATCAGGGGCAAATTTCAATAAATAATGAAACAACTAATACAAGACCTTAAAAACGGGCACACCTTATTGGAAGAGGTTCCTGATCCGCAGGTAAAATCAGGATTTGTTTTAATAAAAACAACACGCAGTTTAGTTTCCTTAGGGACCGAACGAATGTTGGTGGAGTTCGGCAAAGCAAATTTTATTCAGAAAGCCAGGCAGCAGCCTGACAGGGTAAAGCAGGTTTTGGATAAAATGAAAACTGATGGAATAATTCCAACACTTGAGGCTGTATTTAATAAGCTCAATCAGCCTCTTCCATTAGGATACTGCAATGTTGGAATAGTTGAAGCTGTTGGAAAAGGCGTTCATGGCCTTCGTATTGGTGACCGTGCGGCATCAAATGGAAACCATGCCGAATATGTCTGCGTCCCAGAAAACCTCACAGCGAAAATCCCTGATAATGTTAGTGATGAAGATGCTGCATTTACTGTTATTGGGTCTATTGGCCTTGAAGGAATTAGACTCTGCAATCCTACATTAGGAGAAACCATAGTAGTAATCGGCTTGGGGCTGATTGGTTTAGTAACTGCCGAATTATTAAAAGCTAATGGCTGCAAGGTAATAGGTTACGATTTTGACCAGCAAAAAGTCGAAATGGCATTGAGTAAAGGCATTTTGGCTTTTAACCCTGCACATGGAAACGATCCTGTAAAGTTTGTTAAGCAGGCTACAAATGAAATTGGAGCCGATGGCGTAATTATCACTGCATCAAATAAGAGTGATGAAATAATCCACCAGGCAGCAGAGATGAGCCGAATACGCGGCCGAATAGTATTGGTAGGCGTTATTGGCTTAAATATCCTTCGTGATGATTTTTTTAAAAAGGAACTAACCTTTCAGGTTTCATGTTCTTATGGACCCGGCCGATATGATGAAAACTATGAACAGAAAGGACAGGATTACCCTATTGGATATGTTCGCTGGACAGAGAAACGAAATTTTGAAACAATACTTAATGCAATCTCAACCGGCCAGCTCAAAGTAAATTCTCTTATTACTGAAAGGGTTCCTTTAGAAAATTTTGGGCAGATATACGGGGACATGCGTAAACAAGGTTCAATAGCATCCATACTTGTTTATCCTGTTGATTCGAAAAAAACAAATACAGTAATCCTAAATAATCAAATATTTGAAGGACGCAAAGGTGTATTTGGGATTATAGGGGCCGGGAATTTCACTTCATCCACTATTATTCCGGGAATGATTGCTGCAGGAGCCAGTATGAAATTTATTGGGAGTTCAGGCGGACTGACTGCTAAAATTTTAGCTAAGAAAGGAAACATTTCAAAGGCCACTTCCGATTATCAGGAGATTTTGAAAGATAAGGATGTAGACACGGTAATGATTACTACCCGCCATAACCTTCACGCAAACATGGTTTTGGAATCTCTGAAAGCAGGCAAAAATGTATTTGTTGAAAAGCCGCTCTGTTTAAACAAGGAAGAACTCAATAAAATCATAAATGCAAAACTTGAAAGCAATAGCTCACAACTGATTGTTGGCTTTAACCGACGTTTTGCACCACTTGCTAAAAAAATGAAACAAATTTTGGGCGATGGGCCTAAAAATATTTCTGCCACAATGAATGCAGGTTTTATTCCTTCTAATTCATGGGTTCATGATCTGCAGGTTGGCGGCGGCCGTATTATCGGGGAAGCCTGTCATTATATCGATTTGTGCACTTTCCTTGCCGGAAGTAAGGTGAGGTCAGTTTGTATGAACAGCATGGGAGAAAATCCCCAGGAAAATACTGACAACGCAAGCATCCTTTTGAAATACGAAAATGGCACTAATGCTGTAATTAACTATTTTGCTAACGGCAGCAAAGCCTATTCAAAAGAAAGAATTGAAGCTTATACCCAGGAAAAAACACTTGTAATTGACAATTGGCGTGTATTAACAGGCTATGGCACCAAAGGTTTTTCAAAAATGAAAACACGTTTGGATAAAGGCCATAAGGAGCAGTTTCGCTTATTGACTGAGTCAATTAAAACTGGAAAACCAATTATTCCGTTTGATGAAATTGTTAATACTACAAAAACTTCTTTTGCGGCTATACAAAGTTTAAAAGAGAAACGCTGGGTGGAAATTGAGCAGTAAAAGGGGAAAGCGGAAAAAAAATTATTTTTAATTTTCTCTCATAAATCGCCGTTTAATTTTATCCTTCATTATTGCAAATTAATAATTTAATAATTTAATAATAAAACACATAGATGCTGATTGATTTAATAGCCGGTGCCAGACCCAATTTTATGAAGATTGCACCAATTACGCATGCCATTCAAAAGGCGCAGTTAGATGGCAAGGATATTCATTTCAGATTAATTCACACAGGTCAGCATTATGAT
>CAISYK010000247.1 GCA_903889605.1 uncultured Bacteroidota bacterium | reverse complement strand
GTGCAGCGGTGACTTTTCTTTCGTTCTTTCTTTTGGTGGTAGCAAAAGAAAGAACAATTGACCAAAAAATAGTTATTATTTTTGATGTTCCTATATTTTCTTATAGGTGAGACACTCTGCGAGAAAAAGGCATATACCCTTTTCAATACATTAATCGGACTAAACTGAAAAAGTAATAGTTTAAAATGAACTTGATTTTTCGTCCCTTTACCCAAACAGATCCTATTAGCAATATAAGTCTTATTTATTCCAACACATCAAAATAAAATTCAGCATCTTTCCAACGTTGCAACTCAAAAATAAATATGTCTATATCCCAAATATTTGGAAAATGATTCTTTTTCTTTATAAATTTGAATTAAGAAAAGGAAAAATATCATGAAACTCTTTTTGTTTAAAAACAGGATTTCAGGGTTAGCCCTGGCCATATTCCTTGCAATTGTACTGGTTCTGGGTATGTTCTTGATAAGTACGCAAAATAGAAAACAGCAAATGCTTGAACAACAAGGGTTCAGAGTGCTGAATAGCCTTGGAGCATCAATGAAAGAGAAAGATGATGTGATTTCCAGAGTGGTTGAAAACATTGATCCCTCTTCTCAAAGAGTTGGAGACTCTAAAAATGGCAAGAGAAATACTAATAAAAACAACAAGAATGAATCCTTTAAAAAACCAAATAGACAAACAATAAATTCACCCGACTCGATAAAAGATACTATTGAGCGTTTCAAGAATAAACAAATTGGCAACCGTTTCCTTTCCGAAAAGCTGAAAATTACATTTTCCTCAAATCCTGGTACCGGGGATTCTCTTTACTACTTGGGCAGGAAGGATAGCGTTTTTTTCTGCACCATGAGTTTGAATGATTTTGTGTCTCCACTTTTAAGAAAGGATTTTTTCTCGAATTATATAGTGATAAGTGATGAAAAGATTGTGTTTAACTCTTTTCCCGGAGATATGGCACTTGCACCTATGGGGATCTCAAATAATCTGCAAAAAGCGCCCGGGTTTAATTTACAGATCTTCAACCGTGATCAAAGACAAGATACTACACAAAAGTTACAGTTTGCATTACAATCCGGAGGAATAGAAAAAGTAACAATTGCCGGGAAAGATTATTTATTATTCATCCAGCCGGTAAATTTCCATGCTAAAAAAAATCGTTCTTATATTGGAGGATTTGTTGAGCAAAAAATGTTCCTGGGCTGGAAAAGAAGTTTACCATCATACGTTATTGTCATATTTGTTGTCATCCTTCTGTTCATTACTTTCAGCTTCCCAGTATGGAAAGTATTTGTTTCCGGGCCAATGGAAAGGCTTACAAAAACAGGCGTTGCAATGATCGGGGTCGCTTTGATGGCAGGAACGCTCCTTTTGGTCGTTTTATTCTCGGAGATACTGATAAGACACAACATTAAAGTCAGTTATGATAATAATTTAAAAGTCATAAATAAACAGATAACAAGATCATTTAATGATGAAACTGATCTTATTTTAAAACAATTGATCAGTTATGACTCTGTCAGGGCCGCTGACAATAAAGCAATCCGGTCAACTGAATCCGGATCATATTCTCAGGATAATTTTGTAATCAAATCATTATTAGATGATACTATACATACAAAATACAATCACCCGTGTTACAAATTTTTTAAATCAGTATTCTGGGCTGATGAAGCAGGAGAACAAATAATGCTGTACACTCCTTATAGAGGTGCACCTCTTACAAATGTTGCTTACCGTGAATATTTTCAACATCCTGATAAATACACAAGAATAATTGAAAAAGACACAGTCTGGTATGGCATGGAAACCGTTTATTCAAATAATACGGGCAACTGGTTGATTGCTTATTCCATTTATTCACATGACTGTTTTATAACCGGTGATGCAGCGAATAAGCCGGTTAACAAAAAAACTGT
>CAISYK010000246.1 GCA_903889605.1 uncultured Bacteroidota bacterium | reverse complement strand
ATCTTTTTTCATTCGCTTAGCATGGTTAACTTCACCTATGAGCCTCAGAGAACCCTTGTCTAATAAGCGATAATCTTTTGTCTTTGTGTAAAGCAAAGTTGTGCCATCTGGAAACAATGAATCCCCGCATGTGTTTGCGCCAGGAACAATTAATTCCTTGACCTTTTTATCTTCCATTTTCTATTTTAAAATAAATAGAAATAAAAAAATAAAACGTGTTAGAAGTGTAACAAATAGGGTAAAAACGTATGTTTTTAGGGTTAGGAGTTGGTAAAAAGCACGCTTTTAATGCTTGAATCTGGGCATTATTGAAATGATTGAGGAAAATGATGGTTTGGATTGGAGGAGATGTTCTAATTATCCAATAAAAAAAGCCTTCCTGAATTAAGTGGGAAGGCTCTTTGGTATTAATTTAAGTGGGTTTTATTTATAACCTTTGTATTTCCCAGCATCTTTAGCAAATGCATCAAAACCTTTAGATTTGATGCTGCTAACTTTATCTCTTGCACTGCTTTCACTTAATTGAGTGCCTGCGCAAAGGGAATAACAATCTTTTTTTAATTTTTCGAAAGTATTTGTATTTACAAGGTCAACCTCAATATTACTTTTTTGGCATTTTTTATATAAAGTTTTTGCATTATCAACATTTTCAAATGTACCTAAAAGCACAACCCATGTTCCTTCTGGTTTTTTAATTGCGCCTCTATCTTCAGATTCTGTTCCGTTTTCTGAATTTGTTTGATTAGTATTATCATCCATGCCTTTAATATCTAAAACCTCAATTCCATTATCATAATCGCCTTCTCTTTTATATTTAACTAGGAATTGCTTATTGATTAAACTGGCTTTTACCTGCTTTTTCCCATCCGAATTTTTTTCAAAAGTAATTACATTATTTTGTGGCAAGTTGCGGTCAGACTGCCATTCATTTCCTGCCTTATCTTTAAATATAAATGCACAATTTTCACCATCGCATATTGCCTCAGTAAGCGTTAGATTTTCAAATGGAATATCATTCGTTGCTACTTGTGGTTGGTCCGCTTTTGATTCTAAAGATTTATCAGATATATCATTAGCTATGGAATAGATATTGCCATTATCCATTGGTAGAATTAAGGTTCCATTTTTCAACAATACAAATTCAAGTTGAAAATCTTGAGATTGGTTCTCACGAGCTGAGTTTCCTTTATTCCATTTTGTTCCTTCGATGGTAATCCATCTTCCATCGTTTTTACGAATGCCTATTTCAAACTGCTTACCTAGGCTACTTTCGAAATACAATTGACTATCACTTTTTGCATACATCTTTATTCTTCCAATATTGTCAATTTGTATTTTGTAATTCGTACCATTGAAGGTCTTCCCATTGAGATAATTTTTGCTACTAACAATTGTGGAGAAATATTTCTGAGGTGTTAGATAGCTATATTTAAAATCACCTGCAGCCTGATATATCGCTCCTGTTAAAGGGTGACCATCGGTGTACCCTGAATTTTGTTTGTCATATTTTATGCCGACAGGGTTGCCAGTTCTTGGGTCTAGCTGCAAAGACTTGTTAAGTTCGCCTCCGTAAGGTTTAATAGAATATTCGAAATCATTATATATTTCTTCATTCCTTTTGCTAATCTCTTTTCCATGCAAATCAATAAATAGACTTTTTCCACGGTCATCTTCTACTTGAGCAGTACCGTTGTTGAAATCAGTAGCATAATGATATTCAACATTAAATACATTTTCGCCTTTAGTATTAATGTAGTAAAATCTTGAACTACCATTTCCACCACCAGCTAGTTTTTCGACCTTGGCTAAGCCTTGATGAAACTCCCCTGGACCATAAAATATTGGTTGTATTACAAATTCTCCTTTAACATTTATGAATCCCCATTTATCTTTAACTTTAACACAAGCTAATCCTTCGCTAAATCCCAATGCATTATCGAATTGAGGAGAAATAATAGGTTTAAAATCATTGCCAATAAAACCCCATTTACCATTTTGGCAAATTACTGCAATTAAAATATTTGTTGTATCTACTTGAGGTATGGTATTTATAGTTGCCTTTTGATTTGATTTTAAACGATTATCAACCAAGAAATATTTACCTACAAAAAACAAGGCTATTAAAATAATAAATGCCAAACCAATCAAAATAGGCTTAAGAATATTTTTTTTTGTTTTCGGAATAGGTGTTTTTTGTTCTATGCTCGTGCCTTCAATTACAGGTTTATTTCCTTTTGATTGCTGAATTCCACATTTTGTGCAGATGTAACCATATTCAACTGGATAATATCCACAACTTTCACATTTTACAAGATTTGCCATAACTTAATTTTCTTGATTCAGTAACTCTTCAAGTTCCTTTAAAGTTGAATTTTTTTTGTCATTAAATATTACTTCATTCATATTAAAATCAGCATCTTTAAGTTTATT
>CAISYK010000245.1 GCA_903889605.1 uncultured Bacteroidota bacterium | reverse complement strand
TTGATGAAGACCATTAAACGAAAAAACTGATAAATAAATTTGGCCGTTACAATTGCAGCAATCACAAGGTAGATGATCAATAAGATGTATAGAATATCAACTCGGCTTTCAATTTTATTTTCCATCAAATCGGCTGCGGCTTGAATAGGTGCAGAAATTGACTGTAAGGGGGCTGATAACACCTGTATCGGAGCAGAAATAATTTCTGCAGACACTTCATGTTTTATTTTTACAGACGGAATAAGAAGTGATAAAATAACAGCGAGCAGGATATATATTCTATTCAAATTAAAATAAGTTTCCTTTTTCAAAAAGAGTACATAAACAAAATAAAAAAAGAGGTGGCAAATGCTTGCTTCAAGCAAATAAACCAGAAAATGATTATTCATGGGATTTATTTTTATTAATAGTTTTTAAAATCTCATTCAGATCTTTTACATCAATATTATTTTCCTTAACAAAATAAGACATTAAACTTTCTGCTGATCCGCTGAAATAATTTTTGAAAATGTTTTTAAAAGCAAAACTCCGGTATTCCTTTTTAGATACGAGAGGAAAATATTCATGTGTTTTGCCGTACGCTTTATGTCCGATGAAATTTTTTTCTTCTAATATTCTTACAATAGTAGAAACAGTGGTATAAGCAGGAATTGGTTCTGGGAATTCAGAAATAATATCCTTGACAAATCCTTTTTCAATTTTCCAAAGGGCCTGCATTACCTGTTCTTCTGCTTTTGTTAATTCTTTCATAAACTTGTTAGATTTAAGTACACCACAAACATATAACTAATAAATTAGTTATGCAACTATTTGCATAGTTATTTTACTAAAAATATAGTTATTGTACTAAACGTTTAGTTTAAGGCTGGTTTTCAAAGATTTAAAATTGAAACGAATCACTGATTTATTTACCAAGTAAACTTCATAAGCTAAAGTAGGGAATAAAGAGGAAACTCTATTGTTATAATTAGTTAGGGATTGATGCGGAAATCCAGTCCCTTTCTGCCTCACCCCGTCCTTTCGGATACCCCTCTCCATTTGGAGAGGGGTAGGT
This sequence comes from uncultured Bacteroidota bacterium, assembly GCA_903889605.1. Classification (GTDB taxonomy): domain Bacteria; phylum Bacteroidota; class Bacteroidia; order 2-12-FULL-35-15; family 2-12-FULL-35-15; genus 2-12-FULL-35-15. The sequence continues at coordinate 475 of CAISYK010000245.1, read as the reverse complement.
GGGGAGGAAGAAAGGGGAACGCCCCAATTGATAAGATTAATATCAGTAATTTACTAAACTTATTATATTTTCAGAATATTGAATTAATCTTTCTTTACCTTTCAAAAAATCCAATTCTACTACAAAAGCAAAACCTGCAACGTTACCATTCTGCATTTGAATTAATTTAGCTGCAGCCTCTGCTGTACCTCCGGTAGCAAGCAAATCATCATGAATCAATACATTCCAGCCGGGCTTAATATCATCAATCTGCATTTCAACTTTCGCACTGCCGTATTCCAAATTGTATTCATAAGAAATAGTTTTATAGGGCAGCTTGCCTGCCTTACGTACTAAGACAAAAGGAATATTTAATTTGTTTGCCAAAGCAAAACCGAATAAAAATCCGCGGCTTTCAACTCCTACAATAGCATGAATGTTTTTATCTGCACAATACTTAGAGAATACAGTTACAATTTCATCACATAGCTGGGGA
>CAISYK010000244.1 GCA_903889605.1 uncultured Bacteroidota bacterium | reverse complement strand
ATTGAATGGATTATTTTTTGCAATTTTTTTCTCATATAATTTAATAAATACCTGCACTAACCTTACCGGACCGCAAATAATTTTTTTATACTTTTTTGATTGTGTCAAATCCAGAACATTAAAAGACAAATATCAAAAAGCCTCCCGGATAAAAAATCCAGAAGGCTTTTTCACATAAAAAAAAACTTATTACTGTATAATCATTTTTTTAGTAACTGAACTGTCACCGGCTTTTACAGTATAAAAATAAATACCTGATTTCAATTTTGAACAATCAATATTTATTTTGTGGATTCCAACGCCAAATTTTTCAGCAGCTTTTTCAGCAGCCTTTTGTCCTATTGTATTGTAGATATCAATAGAAACACTTGCGGCTTCTGACAAGGTAACATCAATTGAAGTTAACTTGCTGAATGGGTTAGGATAATTTTGTGAAATATAACTGATACGGCTTTTTTCATTGATACCATCACTGAAATCAGATTCAACAAACTGAATACCTGAAACAAAAAAGTGATCAAATGTTTCATCAGCATTATTGGTTCCGCCGCGTGAATTGGAAGTTGTTGCAGCAATCGAATAAGTACTGCCGTTTACTAATGCGATATTAGAAGCAAACATATAAAAGCTGAGTCCATCATTTGTGAATGTAATTGTTGGAGTTACTATACCTGTAGAGACATTCAACCCCTTGCCTTTAATATCCGGCATTGCGTTTTCACCACCTGCGGCAGCTGGGTCAGAGTCAATCCAGAAATAGAAAAGATGAGTACCATCGGTAGTCCTGCTTATCTGAATGCGGGCGTCAATAGTATACTGCGCTACTGGTGTTCCGCCGGAGAAAGGGGACGAAGCATCAGCGGTGATACATAATAGTGAGTCAACCAAAATTGCATCCCAGCCGGTTGAAGTAGTGTAAGTGTCATAAATATAAGTGATATTACTGGCAGGAGTCCATGTATAACCTAATGAGTCTGCATTATCTGAAGCCCCGCTTGAAACAACATTCACAATGTGTAAATTATTGTTAGCATCAACCGCTGCGTCCATACCGCTTGATTGCGAATACCACGCTTTTTTTGTTCCGCCAGTCGAAGGTGAAAGTTTTGCATTAATAGAAGAAATTGCTGAAAAATCCGTTAAAGGCATTTTCAACCAAGTTGTGCCGCCATCAATAGTTTTCCAAACCATCGGCTGGTAGGCTAATTCAGCTCCAGCAGCCAAAGAATCAATACCGCTGAATATAACATATCCAACTGTTCCGTCCTGCGACCATGCTGTATTAGCAATGGTAAATGTTTCAGCAGTTCCATCAGTTGGGTTACGCATAAAACTGGGTTTAATGGAATCAACAGCCCATGTAAAATTATCGGTGCCGTTAAATGTACCTGTGTTTATAGAGGCGCCTCTATACTTTTGCGCTGCAGCTGTTGTGCCGGCAACATTAGCATATAATCCGCCGGTTACAATTACTTTGTTGCCTGCTGCCTGCATTCCGATACGGACAAAATGCTGTTTTGCAACGCCTGCTGCAGCATTCAGTTTAATACTTACATTGTTATTTGTTTTATTTAATTGAGAGCTTGCAAAAAAATTCCCTATCCAGCCTGAACCAGGGGTAATTGGTCCGGATGCAACAGAAAACAAACCGCTTGCTGCTGTATTACCGGTTGGATTGAATAAAGTGGCAGAAGGGTAACGGCATAAATTTACCTGATCTTGTACAAGAAGCAATGAGTCCCATGTAACACCTCCGTCATTTGTAAAAGTAGATTGAATAAAGCCGCTGTTTACGCCTGGAGCAGCCCAGTCTTTACTAACACGATGAGTGAAAGATATAGTATTAGTACCCTGATCAGATGTAAGGCAGTTTTGTTCTGAAACAACCACTCCGTTAGCATTATACGAACTTGTAAACTGTTTACTGGTTGTAGATGCGCTTTGCAAAGCAGTTTTCTTTATAGGTCTAATAACCGGTGAACTTTGAAAAGAGGAGGCTGTACCTTCAGTATTGCTGATTCCGTTATTGGTATTTTGTTTTACAGCGCGAAATTTAGTTTGTGCTGCAGCACCAATACAAATACCAATACTTAAACCAAAAAGTAAATGTTTTTTCATGTTTATTATTTTTAGATTAACCGCGCACTAATTTTTTAATGCTGACAAATGTAATAAAACCGATTGAGTGAAAATATTAAACAATTTAAAAGTTTTTACAGTTTATCAAATTTGTTCATAAATGCAGGTTGTTTGCATGCTCATATATGGCTGGCAAGCATTTTATGCTGAATGTGAAATATTTATAAGGGATGAATTACTACTTTTTGTACCATATTTTATAGATTGACGGGAATAAATTGAATATGATATTTGATACGCGCTGAATATCTGAATATTTTATAACAAACCCCATTTTCAAGATTAGGCATAACTTTTCCTAACAATTATCAGATTGATAATATAGTTTATCATGCTTGTTTTTTGTTCGCGAAATAAAATTTCAGCATAGGAGCAGAAAAGGCAATAAAGTTTATTTTGAATCTTTCAAAAATATTTTTGCCTGAGATTTTAACCAAAGAAAATCAGAAACTGAAGGAAGCAATTGATGTACTTTAATTTGTGCTTCTTTTGCAAAATAAATCATCACAAATATGGTGACACCAAGATAGGATAAGGTAGAAATCAGCCCTGCTTCAAATATTCCATATGCCGGGATAACAAAAAGAATTGATGCCAATGTAATAATCAATCCAATAAAATTAGCAATAGTATTAACATTGTATCTGCCTGTTCCCGAAAAATAATGCCCTATAATTACTGCGGCATTACAAAAAATAATACCCGGAGACAGCAATATTATTACCTGTTTTACATCTTTAAATTCATTTCCGAACAACCATATCCAAAATTCTGAAGGCAGTAATAATAAAGGAATAAGAGCAGTTAAACACAGGATTATACTGATTTTAGTCATTTGGAGCGTAAGTTTCTGAGCAAATTTAATATCAGTGGTGTTGGCGATTTTAGGATACAGAACTGTAGCGAAACTATTGCTGATCAATAATAATGATTCTATTAATGATACACCATTTGAATACACCCCTAAAATAGCAGCTCCTGAATAACCTGCCAGAACGTAATAACTAACCCTTAAACTCATAAACTGCATAATATGTCCGGCTTGGTTTGACATTCCAAGCTTTGCAAGGTGATACAATAGCTTTTTGCTTCCCTGAAATGAAATGTCTTTTAAATAAGGCCATATTAGAATCGTACTAACCAATAAACATATTCCCATTGCAGCATATAATGAATTGATATATGAATAAATGTCAGCCTGATGAAAACTTTTGGTCAGGAGGAGCAGCACAACCAGGTTAATTACTGTTTGAAGCAAAGAAATATAATTATTGCTCATAATTTTTTCTTTACCTAAAAGAATGGTGAGATTGGTGGCTAAAAATGAATTAATAAGAGTTAGTATTATGATAGGGGTGACAAATATTTCAGGAATTACCGTAAAAAACTTAAGTGCTGCAAATGCAGCTATGGCTACAATAATTGACCATAAATTGCTTAGTAAAAAAAGTTGAAATATATTGTAACGGGGGACAAAATAAACCAATGATGATCCTCCAATCATATTGCAGAATAACAGCATCATAGCAATACTGGTTAATATAAGGCTGGCATCACCTTTTCCGGCAGCTCCGATTGATCGGGATAATATAATTACAATCGCCAGATTTAAAATGGCAATTATAACTTTTATACCAAACGTAGAAGCTACTTTTTTATACATAAATGATGATTATCGCTTAATTATCCTTTTATAAATGGGATACATTGTTTACTAATAACGGGATGAATATTTTTCACTTGCGGCTAATCATTATAGTAGGTCTATAAATATTCGTTTTTGATGAGCTTTTCCTGCATTTAAAGTTTGAATTGTTTTTTCCATATTGCAAAACTAATAAATTTAAAAATACGGCTGTTTTCAGGTTGATTACTAAGATCAAACAATTGCTGATAATCTTTTTGAAGCGATTTTACATTAATAAAATCCTTTAAACTGTCATCAAATATAGGCTGAAGTTTATCCTTCATTTCAGTGACCCACTTATTGTGCGGTATTGAATAGCCCATTTTATCCTTCCTGTTTTTTATTGCAGCAGGAATATAGTTTTGCGCAGATTCTCTTAAAATAAATTTAGTAATGCCGTTGTGAATTTTATAGGCTCCTGGAATCTGAAATCCATATTCAATCAAATTAATATCATCGGCAAAAGGCGTGCGTGATTCTACGGAATGCCACATAGAACAACGGTCTTCGCATTTCAAATACGTTTTTAAACGAGTGTTATTAAACTCGGAAGCCAGCATCCCGTTAAGTGAATCAATTTTGTTTACTTTGCTGTTATTGAGCTGAGACTGATTTGCACTAAGGAAATCAGAATTGAGGTAATGTAAATCTTTAAAATAAAAAAGGTTAAGCTGCATTTGCAGCGATGCCGGAAGCTGCTTTATTCCGGTGTTTTTCATACTATTTTTAAATATTGAACCAGTAATGTTAAATAAAGAACCCCTGCTTTTTATCTCTTTCAGAGCTTCGGCAATTTTTAAATTTTTAATCAACTCCCTCCAGTGATATGGATAATGATGTTCATAACCTGCAAACAGCTCGTCCCCGCCCTGTCCGTCAAGTACCACCTTAATTCCATTTTCTTTAGCAGACTGCATCACTCTGTACTGAGCATAAGTACTCGTTGACCAGATGGGTACATCCTGTGAATAAATTAAATTTTCGAGGTCGTTCAATAATTCGGATGATGTTGGAAAAGACTGATGCCACTGGACTCCTGTTTGGTCAACCATTAATTTGGCCCACTGACTTTCATCAACTTTTGGATCTTTAAAAGAAGCTGTAAAAAGTTTCAGACTGCTCCCAATATTAATACCTGGATTCTGCGAAAGCAAGTGATTAGTGATGCCTACAATGGCAGAACTATCAATTCCCCCGCTAAGGCATGAACCAACAGGAACGTCGGAACGCAATCGAAGCGCAACTGCATTTACCAATAATTGCCGTGTATGTTCTATTAAATCAGGAAGTTTTAAAGGATCAAAAACTTCATTTGATTCGTTGAATTTAAGAGAGTAATATTTCCATGAATGCCATTCATTATTCCGAATATTGAAGCTGAATGCATGCGATGGAAAAAGTTCAATAATATTTTGGAACATCCCTTCTTCCTGAAGTTCAATCTCATTTTTAACAAAAAAATCAAATACAGCTATAGGATTAATTCCTGTTTTTATAAAGGGCAGTTTCACCAATGCCTTCTGCTCTGAAGCAAACGCAAGCACATCGGCATCACGATAATAATAAAAAGGTTTTACTCCGAAGCGGTCGCGGGCTCCGAACAGCTCATTTTTATTTTTATCATAAATCACAAAAGCCCACATGCCGTTAAAACGTGTCAGGCAGTCCCTCCCCCATTCCAAATATGCATTTAAAATAACTTCGGTATCGGTGTTAGTGATAAAAATATGACCTTTTATTTTTAGTTCTTCCTTCAATTCAAGATAATTATAAAGCTCGCCGTTGAAGGTAATCCACAAATCTCCATTTACAGTGGACATTGGCTGGTGACCTGCAGGAGAAAGATCAATGATAGATAATCTCCGATGGCCAAAAGCAATTGAAAAATTCTCATTTATATCTGAAATGTTTTTTTGGGGACTATATCTATAACCTGCTGTCCATGAATCTTTGGGGGTAATATCGCTTCCCGCAGTAATTAATTCATCATCTGTACAGAGCATAAAACCTTCGTCATCAGGACCGCGATGGCTCATAGTATTAGTCATCAGCCGAATGCTTTCCGGCAAATGAATGGGAGTATTACTCAGCTTTATGATTCCTGCTATTCCGCACATAATTTTGCAGCTATATCAACATATAACATTAATTTTTATTGTTTAAAATCTCCAAATAAATTCTATGAAACTGCTGTCCGATTTTTTCATTACTGAAATGTTCTTCTGCATAATCACGCAAATAAGCGGTATCGTAGGCTGCATAATTGCTGAGCATCCATTCCATAGCAGTTGCCAATCCAGCCTCATCTTTAGGCTCAACAATAATTCCCAGTTTATCTGAAATGCGTTCCGGCATCCCTCCTACCCTTGTTACTATAACAGGAATTCCGCTTGCAATAGACTCAATCAATACGCATGGCAGATTTTCATAATTGCTGAAAAGAACAAAAAAGTCAGCTTGCCGTAATATTGCAGCAAGCTCTTCCTTCAGTTTCAATCCTAAAAAAAACACCTGCTTATTAAGAAGTCCTAGTTCAGCAGCAAGCTGTTCCAGCGCACTTGAATCAGGATTATCGCTTATGATATGCAGTTCAAATCCAGCATTTTTTTCAGTAAGTTTTTTTATTACCCTCAATATCCCGGAAATATTTTTTTGCTCATCGTCAAGCGTTGAGATATGAATAATGCGTGTTTTGGAGTTAGCGATTTTATTCTGCTGAGGGTGAAATAATTTTATATCCACAACATTAGGAACAATTAAATAATTGGATTTCAAGCCGTGGCTTTCCATGGCCTTCTGCAAATCCAGCGAAACGGGAGCTAAACAATCCGAATTACAGGCAATATTTTTTGTAATTAATTTTCTAAAAAAACCTTTATAACTGCCGTCAGCAGGCAAATAACCGGTCCAGTGTTCGGTGGTGATATATGGAATATTTTTAAAAACTTTTAAATACCAGGCTATTATTCCGGCTGGATATAATACGTTGTGGTGAACTAAGTCGATTTTTTCGAATTTTTTATTGACCGCTTTAAGTCCTGCTATATGTCCATGTATAAAACGGGCGGCCTTTTGAAATTGTGAAATAATAGGGAAAGAGTGCTCAACTTTTTTGTAATACACATTTACTGTAAATACATTGTTAATAATACTTTCAGTAATTTCTATTTTTTGTTTACAGCTGCGGTCAGAACAAACAAAAAGTGCCGCAACATTTGAATATAAGGCCGCAGCTTCGGCATGTCTTTGAACAAAATTGCCAAGTTCGGGTAAAACCCTGCTGGGATACCAACTGGAGAGGAATAAAATATTTAACCGTTTAATAGTCATTAGTTTTTAATTCCGACTCTGACAGAATAATCTAATCTGTTTAACAGCATGTGAATATTATTTTCCCTGAAATAATTATCAGTAGCCTCCCGCGAACCTTTCCAGTGTCCATAATCATCAATAACTAACACTCCATTTTTGGAAAGTAAAGGGTATAAATGAATAAGTTCATGGTAAGTTGATTCATACCAATCTGTATCAAGACGCAATAAACTAATTTTATTCGGAATAGTAAATGGAATAGTATCTTCAACTTTTCCTTTTATAAAAATTAAATTTTCCTTTGGGTAATTTGTTGAATATAGATTTTCTTTTACCTCATCAATAGAACTGTAACACCAAACTGACTCTTCATCAAGTTTGTCTGATTTGTCCATTAATTTAACGGCTGTATCGCCTCTAAAATCAACATCCTTATTTGTTGGTGCAGACATACCATCGAATGTATCATATAAATAAATTTTTCGGTCCGTTTTACCTTCATCAAATAAAACCTTAGCTATCAGCATTGCGCTTCCGCCTTTCCAAACACCGCATTCCACAAAATCTCCCGTAATGTTATTATTGATAATATATTTAACCGACAGGTATAATGAATACATCGGTTCTATTGATGTAAATGTATATGGAAGATATTTATTAAATAACTTAATAAATTCGGGATCTACAATATCTATTGGAATTCCATTTTGTACTAGAGACTCATCTTTTTTACTTATTCTATAACCTAATCTATCGATAATTTGTTTTGCGATTTTTTTCATATAAAATTAACGCAGTTTTTTAGTTTTTAACCGAATTGAATTTCCGATTACTATTATGTCAGAAAAAGCCATTGACAAAGCGCCAACCGTAGGGCTCAGCATACCTAAAGCGGCAATAGGTATAGCGACAATATTGTAAAAAAACGCCCAGAATAAATTCTGTTTTATTGTAATGAGTGTATGTTTACTTATCAGGTGCGCTTCGGTGAGCATTGACAGATCATTGTTTTTCAATAATATAATCTGTGCCGATTGTATCGCAGCCTGAGTTGCATTACTTAATGAAATACCAACTGTTGCTTTAGCTAATGCAGGCGCATCATTTATACCATCACCAACCATCGCTGTGGGAGCCTCTTTTGTAAGCTGTTCAATCAGTTCTAATTTCTGTATTGGTGACTGTTCGCTGTACACCCTACTTATATTGATTTTTTGTCCAAGTTCTTCACATTTTTTCCGGTTATCACCGCTAAGCATAATTGTATTAATACCTTGTTTTTGAAGATCAAGAAGCGTTTCCGAAGCATTCATTTTTACGGCATCTTCAATATCAATAGAACCAATCAAAATATTATTTTTCAAAACATAAATATTGTGTGTATCATCTTTGGTAAGATGTGCAGCAATTTTATATGAACCAACTTTATAACTGTTGTTTTGGTTATCGTCAGCGGTAATACCCAAACCTTTTTCTTCTTTGATATTTATAAAAGTATTCCCGGCATCAGTCCCTTTAAGCTCCGTAACAATTGATTTTGCTATAGGGTGCGAGGAATGCTGTTCAAGCACAAATAAAATACACTTTATTTCTGCTTCACTGACACCATCAAAAGATTGGATATTTTTAATTTTAAAATCACCTGTTGTAAGTGTTCCGGTTTTATCAAATACAATATTTTTGATTTTAGCAAATTCTTCTAACGTGCTTCCCCCTTTAATTAATATTCCTTTTTTTGCAGCTCTTCCGATACCAACCATAACGGCTGTGGGCGTGGCAAGTCCCATAGCGCAGGGACATGATATTACGAGAACTGCTATACTGCGCATTATAGCCTCCTGAAGCGGATCGATGCCGGCAGCAAAATCAACAAAAAAATAATTGACACAAAATGTAACGATAGAAATCCCCAGTACAACAGGAACAAATACGGCGCTTATTTTATCACCCAGCTTCTGAATATTCGGCTTTGCTTGCTGGGCTTTTTTTACGAGATCAATTATTTTTGCAAGAAGTGTTTCATCACCTACTTTTTCGGCACGCATACGCAGGCTTCCGCTGACAGCAATTGTCCCGCCTATAACTTTATTACCAATGGCTTTTTCAACCGGGATGCTTTCACCAGTTATCATAGATTCATCAATACTTGCATCGCCCGAAATGATTTCACCGTCAACAGGAATCTTATCACCGGTATTTACCTGCAGCAGTGCACCTGTATGAATATTTTTGTAATCAACCTCTGTAATTACTTCTTTGCCCATCTGCAAACTGATCATTTTCGCTTTGGTAACTTGTATCGCGCTTAGTTCACGAAGTGCAGTTGTAGTTTGTTTAACAGACCGGTGCTCAAATACATTACCAAGCAGTACGAGGGAAATAATGGTGGCCGCTGTTTCAAAAAATAAATAATTGTGCACCTCATGAGTACCATAGTGCATCCACATACCTATAATACTATATATAAACGCTGATGAGGAACCAATGAATATTAACACGTCCATATTTGGGATACCTGATTTTAATGACCCCCAGGCACTTTTCCCAAATTGGACAATACCGATAATAAAAACCGGTAAGCATATAATGAGCTGAGCAAAAGGCTGATTCAGAATAAAATCATGCGGAAGCAGCATGTGCCCGAAAAATAGAATGACTGTAAAAGGAAGTGTGAAATAAAAACGCTTTTCGATCACAGATAATTTACCTTCATTTTCCTCCCTATATTTACTATCAACAACTTTATAGCCTAAATCATTGATACTTTGTATAATTGAGGGCAGTTTACTTTTATCCTCCAGCAAAAAATTAGCCTCGCCGGATGCAAAATCAACGTAAACATTTTCTAATCCTCTTTTTTGAAGATTTTTGGTGATGCCTAATGCACAAGTTGTACAATCCATCCCTTCCACTTGAAGTGTTAT
>CAISYK010000243.1 GCA_903889605.1 uncultured Bacteroidota bacterium | reverse complement strand
GCTGCAATCCCTAACGCAGCATTAGTAATGCAATAGGACTGAATGCATTTATAAATCGTTAAACGAAACTTCATAATTTTTCAGATTTTATATTATTTTGAAATTGAGTTTGCTGCTTCGCGCCCTGTCAGCACACACGTTCCTAAAAATGTCCCCTCCAAAGATCTAAGTCCGTGAATACCGCCTCCGCCGAATCCGGCTGCTTCACCAATGGCAAATAAACCATTTATTGGATTTTGTTCTTTCGTAAGCACTCTGCAGTTTAAATCTGTTTGAATACCACCGAGAGTTTTACGAGTAAGAATATGTTCCCTAACGGCGATTAAAGGTAAAGCCCCTGCGTCATTAATTTTTTGAAATTTGCATGTTCTTACCCTGTCGCCTTTATACTGCCGCACATGGGCAATGCGCCTTAATTGCTCATCATTATGAAGTGCCAGCCCTCTGCCTATATTATCATCATAGTTATTAACGGCATCATTCAGCAAATTAAAATTAACATCATTTGTACCTGTTAAAGAATTCATTTTTTTTACTAATTCTTCCATAGAATCCGCAACAACAAAATCTTTACAATTAGCAATAAAATCATCAACTAATTCTTTGCTTCCAAACAAAATTGTTTTTAAAAATAAAGGAAGATTTTTATCTCTTATTGCCCTGTTGGATTCTGATCCTGAAGCGGCCATTTCTTTCAAAGCAATTTTCATATTCATGATCTGCCATGAATGTTTCTTCTCCTGTTTGCAGATTTCTTCTACCATAAACCTTGTATCGTAACCGGTAATAAGCGGGATAGGGAATCTCTCACCTGTGGCCTTTACCCAAAGTGCAGATTTTGGCGGAACAAGGCTTATTCCATGATTAGGAAAATGCGGGCGAGGATGATTCACCCCTGCAGCATAATGCCAGCATTTGTCCAGATTTGTGATGTTTCCGGTTTGCCTTTCAACAGCATCATGCAGTAATCCATCGGCTTCAAGTATTGCCCCATTAAGAATTGTTTCAGGGGGACTCCCCCATGGTTTATACCAATTTGCTCTTACTTTTTCAACGCTGCCGCAAATACCTCCGGATGCAATAACCACGTTTTCAGCTTCAACAGAAAATTCTTCACCTGTCAATTCATTAACTCCTATAACACCCGATGCTCTGTCTTGATTCACGATTATATCAGTTACTTTATGCTTGAATTTTAATGTGATATTGGCATTATTTTTATGACCTCTTATCTGTTTTTCCAGTTCTCCGGTAAGGCTGGTGCCGGTGCCCCATACCATGTGAAACCGCGGTACTGAATTACCAGGTTTAAACATTCCTCTTTCCACCCAGTGTACAACAGGAAAAAAACTAACGCCCTGTTTTTTGAGCCATGAATAAACATTTTCTGTGCATTCATTAACATATTTTTCCGCCCAAAGTTTTGGCCATTTTGCATCTTTTTCAAACTCGGCAAATGAATGCCAGTCTTTTAAAGCTAAATCAGGACTGTCTTTTATTCCTGTTCTGCGCTGCAGCGGAGAGTTTACAAAGAACATACCGCCGAATGACAATTTCGCCAAGCCTCCAAATCGCTCCTCTTCAGCTCTATCGAGCAGAAGAACTTTTTTGCCTTTGTTAAGCAATTCAAGGGCGCAAACCATTCCGGCAAGTCCTCCTCCGGCAATGACAACATCAGTTTTGTAGTTTATTTTTGACATGAAATGATTTTTTAAAACAAAATAATTTTATCGAGAAAAATGGCCCGATTAAATTTTCACTTTAATCACAATTTTTTTTATTCTCGAGATTTGATTTAACTTAATGCAGGGCTTATGAAGGTCTTCAGGAAAAAAGATTGCGAACATACCTGCATCAAGCTTGATAAAGTCCGTAGCGCATTCATAAAAGGCGTAATCATCCTCATCGTTTTTTTCTGTAGGTATTTGATTTTTTAATTGTGTTATTCCAATAAGCTCAGCACCTGAAATAATGTACTGAACATCAATAAACCTTTTATGACCTTCGAGTTTACAATCACTTTTTTCTTTGGTGTCATATTCTTGAATTAGAGCAAAAATATCACCATTATCAATTTCATATCTGCCTGGCGCAAATGAATGCAAATCTGTTTCATTAATATATGCAAATGCCTTAGCGATTTTCTCACTAAGGCCTGCATAAAGTTT
>CAISYK010000242.1 GCA_903889605.1 uncultured Bacteroidota bacterium | reverse complement strand
TGTAAGATTTCAGATGCAGTTTCAGAGCCGAAATTAATTATAAAAACACTTAAAATCATTTTTTTGCTGAATAAAATATACTATTTTCGCGACGGTTTTTAAAAATTAACATTTACATCTATAAAGATATGTCAGAACAAACTGGTAAAATCGCACAAATAATAGGTCCAATAGTTGGCATAAGTTTCGAAGGCGGAGCTTCATTGCCGAATATTCTGGATGCCTTAGAGGTTGTAAAACCTAACGGACAAAAAATTATATTGGAAACACAAAAACACGTTGGTGAGGATACCGTTCGAACTATAGCGATGGATTCTACTGATGGTTTATACCGCGGAATGACTGTAATTAATACAGGCAGAGGTATTACAATGCCCGTAGGCGACAAAGTTAAAGGCCGTTTATTTAATGTAGTTGGTGAAGCTATTGACGGTATTGGCCCAGTCAGCAATGAAGGCGGAGCACCAATTCACCGTACACCTCCCAGATATGAAGATCTGTCTACTTCTACGGAAGTTTTGTTTACAGGTATAAAAGTTATTGATTTATTAGAGCCTTATGCAAAAGGCGGTAAAATAGGTTTGTTCGGCGGTGCTGGTGTTGGTAAAACCGTATTGATTATGGAGTTGATCAACAATATCGCTAAAGGTTACGAAGGGTTATCTGTATTTGCAGGTGTTGGTGAACGTACTCGTGAGGGAAACGATTTACTTCGTGAGATGATCGAATCCGGCGTTATCCGTTATGGAGAAGCATTTAAACATTCTATGGAAAAAGGCGGATGGGACTTATCAAAGGTGGATATTGCAGAATTAGCTAAATCGCAGGCTACATTGGTGTTTGGACAAATGAATGAGCCTCCGGGAGCACGTGCACGTGTTGCTTTATCAGGTTTAACGATGGCTGAATATTTCCGTGATGGTGATGAGAAATCAGGCGGACGTGATATTTTGTTTTTTATTGACAACATTTTCCGTTTCACCCAGGCAGGTTCTGAGGTATCTGCGTTGTTGGGCCGTATGCCTTCAGCTGTTGGTTACCAACCGACACTTGCAACTGAAATGGGTTTAATGCAGGAACGTATTACTTCAACAAAACGTGGTTCTATCACATCAGTACAGGCTGTTTATGTACCAGCTGATGACTTGACAGATCCTGCTCCGGCTACTACTTTTGCTCACTTAGATGCTACAACTGTTTTGAACCGTAAAATTGCCGAGCTTGGAATTTATCCAGCGGTGGATCCTTTGGATTCTACCTCTCGTATATTAAGTGCTGCAGTATTAGGTGAAGAGCATTATGGAACAGCTCAAAGAGTAAAACAAATTTTACAGCGTTACAAAGAATTGCAGGATATTATTGCAATTCTTGGTATGGATGAATTATCGGAAGAAGATAAATTGGTTGTACTTCGTGCAAGACGTGTTCAGCGTTTCTTATCTCAGCCTTTCTTTGTTGCTGAACAGTTCACCGGTTTAAAGGGCGTTTTCGTTTCGATTGAAGATACTATTAAAGGATTTAATATGATACTTAACGGAGAAGTAGATCAGTATCCTGAAGCGGCTTTTAACCTTGTTGGTTCTATTGAAGATGCTATTGAAAAAGGAAAGAAAATTTTAGCAGAAGTTTAGTAATTGTTAAAAATTAGGAGTTATGAATTATAAGTTATCAAGCATAACTCATAACTCATAACTCTAAACTCATAACTCAAATATATGTATTTAGAAATAATAACTCCAGATAAAAAAGTATACAGCGGCGAGGTTGAAATTGTTAAACTCCCAGGAGCTGATGGTTCTTTCGGTGTTTTAAAAGGCCATGCTCCTATTATTGCCGCTCTTACAAAAGGTATTGTTAAAATTACTGATACTAAAAAACACGTTGAAAATATTAATATCAATGGGGGAGTGGTGGAAGTGCTGAATGATAAAATTATTGTTCTTGCTGAAAATGCTTAATTAGTATTTTTTTTAATTTATTTTATCCCGTCCGGCAGTTTGCCTGACGGGATTTTTTTATTCTCAATTGCCGGTTTTAAATTATAAAGATTACTTTTATCAAAATATAAATATTTCATTTGTTATGGTAACTTTTTCTCAATATTCAGCATTGATAACTTTTGCAGTTTTAGGGATTGTTATCCCATGTTTACTGCCGGTGGTAATTCACAAAAAGTATGTAAATATTAAAGTGCCGCCATTCTTTACAGGAGTAGGTATATTTTTTATTTTTGTCATTGTCCTGGAAAAATTAATGCATTTGTATTTTTTAAAAACAAATACATATACAAAATCATTGTTGGAGAACCCCTGGATATATGCTGTATATGGCAGCATGGCTGCTGCGTTGTTTGAAGAAACAGGCAGATTAATTGCCTTCAAATACATTCTTAAAAAATATCGTTCTCCCGCTGATGGAATTGCTTACGGTCTTGGACATGGCGGAATTGAATTCCTGCTTATTGGAGGGTTTGGAGCCGTTAACGCTTTAGTGATGGCTGTTTTGATTAACCATGGCGGTTTCGATGAAATGCTGAATGTAAAAAACGTTCCTGCCGCGCAGATAAAGGAAATTAAGGATTCCATTTTGAGTGTTGACTTTACCAATGTAATTGTTGGATTGTTTGAAAGAAGTATGGCTTTGATTTTGCAGGTGGGAATGTCTATGATGGTGTTTTATGGAGTTGTAACCGGTAAGTATAAATATTATTTCTTTGCTGCTTTGTTCCACGCCATGGTTGATTTCTCTGCAGCTCTTGCTCAGAAGGGTATTATCAGCCCAACATGGATTGTGGAAATAATTTTAATTCCATTTGCTGTATGCGGATTGTGGATTGCAAGGGATTTATTTATAAAGCTTAAAAAATTAGAGGATCTTGTACCTCTGCAATAACATTGTATCATATAAATAATGAGAGCCCATTGGCTGGAACAGTTATTCAGTCTATAAAAGCAAGCATCAATTCAGTTTATTAATACTCTTAAAATAGGATTACACTTCTTCAATTTCCGTTCGTTTACGAATTTCTAAGGGTAAGTCCGAGAGTTTCCAGATGGTATGTGCAGGATAAATTCGTATAATGTTTTCCGCTTTAGTTAAAGGTGCTATATCATAATGAATTACAGGATGTTTTATGGCCATTGCTGACATAAAAGATAAAAACTCACCTGCATACATTCTTTTATTATCAAACGTTACAATGAATTTTAGGTGTGAAAGATATTTATTTCGTATCTTAAATTCTTCCAGTTTTTTAATGCAAGTCTCGTTGATTTTTATTTCTTGTTTTGCCCAATTGTAATTTTCAATTTCTATATCACTTATTATTAATGAGGCTTTGCTGAGGTCGGCACAATTCAAAAAGTTTGTCCAGGTGCTGTCATATTCATACATTGAAAGGTTGTATTCAAGTACTGAATTGTCAAAACAATATATTTTGAATTTACCTTCTTTACCTTCAAGCGAATATGAATTTGTAACGGACATAAAAATAATTAACGTGAATATAAATTTCATTTGTGTTTTCGTTGAAAATATCGTTTGAGATATCAAATATATTTATTCGGTATAGATTGTTCAAATATAATATAAAAACAAAAATGCACTCCTTCAATTAAGCGGGAGGGCATTTAATTCTTCAACAAATATTAATTAATCTACATTATCATGCAGAAAAGAATTGTTTGGTT
>CAISYK010000241.1 GCA_903889605.1 uncultured Bacteroidota bacterium | reverse complement strand
TAGGGGGGGGGGGCAGAAAAAGATGTTAAATCAACTGTGCATTTAATTAGTAATTTATCGTATATTTCCAAATGCTTATCGAACGTTTTTAACAATTTGTCGGGCGCAAGGTACAAGAATAAATTTGATTTCAAATTTTATTTTGAAAGGAATAGCAACCCGCATTATGTAATAGAGGAGAATATTAAAGAAATCAGGATAAAATGAATAATTTCAAATGGTCATGAAAAACTTGTCTAGTCTTTTTACTTTGTTTTAAGAATTTGGCGAAGTAATATTTTCCTGAATCTATATTTCTGAAATAAAAATACTATCAATAAAACTACTGTCAATGCAGGCCACATTATACAAAAAAGCAATGCATTTATTTCGTAGTAGGATGTGCCGGTTAAATTCGCAAGATTTATTATAAAATCTGTGCAATAAGCATAAACAAAACCTCCCAAATGACTTAAATATTCAAGCATTTTTCTTTCATTGATTTTATTTTTATCTGAAGATTTATAGATTTTATAAGTAAATAATACAAAATCAAAGGCCATAAAACGACTAAGAAAATAATATTTGCCATCACGTAATTGCCGGTTGATTTAAAAAAATGAATTATCCCAAAGTATATTTTGTCAACAGAAGCAAAATACGGTTTAAGAAATTTAACATGATGTTTTTTACAATATGCTGTATTATTATGGCAGTTCCATGAACATCTTTCCGGGTTTACCTCGTTGGAATTTATTATCATAAATCCGGAATTATTACTTCCCGATTTAATAATTTTTGACCTGAAATATTCATTAACAATAATCATTATAATGAAAGGGAAAAGAGGAATAAGAATATACAAGATAACTTTCTTCATTTTAGAAAATTTTCGGTAAAAAAACAATCAGCCCAATAACAACAGCCGCTATAGCTGTAACAAAAACAGCCCCTGCGGCTACATCTTTTACTTTTTTTGCCATTTCATGATAATCGGGCGAGGCAATATCTGTTAAAAATTCAATTGCTGTATTAAGCATTTCGGCTGCAATTACCATGGTAATTGCAATAACCACCAAACACCATTCATTATTGTTAATTTTTAAAACTAATCCTAAAACGACAACGATAATAGCAGCAAAAGCATGAATCCATGCGTTATGCTGGGTTTTAAAAAAAATGATAATACCTTCAACTGCATAACCAAAACTTTTTATTCTATTGCTCAGCGAAAATTGTTTATTGTTGTTCATGTTTTTTTTGATTTATCAATGAAATTAAAGTCCAATAACTCACCAGCAAAAATACAGAAAAGAAAAATGTAACGCCTATCATTCTTGGATTGTCCAAAGGATGAATTAATAAATTAAAAATATCAGAAAACAAATCTATTGGGTTTGTTATCACGTCCCAGCTGTTCCAGCGCGGGTAACGGCCCAGATAAATTCCGAAACTGCATAATGTCATTAATCCTACAATAAAAGCAGTTACTGCATTTTTGGAGAAACGGCTTCTTAAAAAATCATGTATTTCGAAAAGCGATGCAAAGCCCAACAATAAACCATTCCAGGCAAATGAGAGAATTAATATCAAATCAAACCAAAGCGGAATATCGGCCCTTAAATGAAGATGAAATAGATCTGTTATAATATACGGTGAATTCGGCCAGAAGATCAGCCATACGAAAAACCAACAGCCTAGCTGTAGTTTCGAACTGGATTGTCTGCTCACTTTTGTCAGTGCCAAAGCACAAATAAAAGGAATCCAGGCAAGGAATAAATTCCATCCCAGTCCCATATAATATAAATGCCCGGTCCACTGAAACCTAAAATACAGAAGCAAAATACTCATTGCAGAAGATACTGCCATCACTTTGATTAGTTTATTTGCCATTTTTTTAT
>CAISYK010000240.1 GCA_903889605.1 uncultured Bacteroidota bacterium | reverse complement strand
CGTCAGCGGCTAAAACTATTCTTGTTTGTTTTTCATTTAAGAATGGAAGTATTTTCCTATACTTCACACGGATAAGATTATCTGATTGCATACATTTTGTTTTTCAACAAATGTACATATTATTTCGTTACAAATACTTAGTGTTAAATATCACAGATTATTTTATTGAAAAATAATTAATTTTGTTCAATAAAAATAAAAAAAGGTATGAATAAAACCGCACCAAAAAACATTGTAAATACGTTTTCTTATGATTCGTATAGAAAATTAGTATTTGATATGGCCGATAATAATGGAAGCACTGGAGAAATAACAGAAGAGCATATCAGCGCAACAAAAATAAATGCACAGTGGATAAAAAGAATTGACAAGCAGGCCATCGTGCGTGAGGATATAAAAAAAGCCGTAGGATCATTAAAATCAAAATGGAATTGGATAGTAATTATTGAATCCTGGTGCGGTGACGGTGCGCAGAATTTACCATTTATTGCTAAAATTGCTGAGCAGTCAGAAAACATAAATCTGAAAATAATTTTACGTGATGAAAATCCTGAAATTATTGATGCTTACTTAACAAATGGTTCCCGCTCAGTTCCAAAATTAATTTGCTGTGATGCTGAAACAGATATAGAGCTGGGCATTTGGGGGCCGCGCCCGGAAGCGATTCAAAAAATGGTAACAGAGTTCAAGTCAAATAATCCCAATGTTCCGCATGATGAGTTTATTAAAAATGTGCATCTTTGGTATTCTCAAGATAAGGGCGAATCGTTTCAGGAAGAGTTTCATAAATTGATTACAGATTGGATAAATAAGTAATAAAAACTAAGAAAATGCGTTTAATTTATTGGCTGTTTATTAAATCTCTGCAAATTTAAAGTATTTGATTTTAACTCACTTGTTCTGTTTATTGGTAGAAAACAATTTGTTCAAAAAAACAGCAGGAATTTATAGTTTGAAATTTTACCGCAAAGGCGCAAAGACACAAAGGTTTTCTCCGCGCCTCTATGTCGCAGCATTGGAAAATGATCTATTACAAAAAATATCTAATCATTAAATTGCTTTTAGAAAATGTCAGCAAATATGAATTGATTGGTATTTATAGACCTCAGGCTAATGTCATCGGAGCCAAAGGCTATTTTACCGAATGTCAGATAGAACTTTACAAAAAAC
This sequence comes from uncultured Bacteroidota bacterium, assembly GCA_903889605.1. GTDB lineage: Bacteria > Bacteroidota > Bacteroidia > 2-12-FULL-35-15 > 2-12-FULL-35-15 > 2-12-FULL-35-15. The sequence continues at coordinate 8,513 of CAISYK010000240.1, read as the reverse complement.
CGCTTGAGCGCGGTCAAAGTATTGTGTTAAATGCTGTGCTTTTTGCCCCTCATGGATTTGGTGAGCACTTAAAACAAGGAAGTTTATTAACTTTACGCAATGGTTTGGATATTGAAGCAAAAGCATTAGTTTTGGAAATTATTGGATATAGTAAATAATTGAGTATTTTTCTTTAGGCAATTGGACCAAGGCAATAGGTATTAGCGAGTATGTATTCGGCATCTGTTAACAAATAACAATCCTTTTAACTGTTACCTTCTCTCATTTTTTGAAGGGCTGTTTGGAAAAAGGTAAAAGTGAATTTAAATTGAAAAAAATAAAATATATATTATTTGTTTTAGCCTCAGCATTCCTGCAGTTGAATACCATCGCGCAAACAAGCACCGATGAGCAGTTGGCTCTGCAATATTATCAAAATAAAGAATTCGACAAAGCCCTGGATTATTATGAAAGGTTATTCAGCAAAAAATCGTCTGAGGATTTTTATACACCTTATTTGAATTGTTTGCTCGAAGTAAAAGATTTTAAGAAGGCTGAGAAAATTGTAAAAAAGCAAATTAAGCAAAATCCGGAAAGGCCTGATTTAATTGTTGATTTAGGAACGGTTTATACCCGGGGCGATGAACCGGATAAAGCCAAAACGGCTTGGGAGCAGGCGGTCAAAGCCATTAAACAAGATGAACAGGTATTTACAGCGGCAAAGGCTTTTATTGCAGTCAGGCAATATGATTTTGCTGCTGCAGTATATTTAAAAGGCAGGAAAATTTCGCAGAATAATTACCCTTATAGTTTTGAATTAGCTGATATATATACTATTAAGGGAGATAAATTGGCAATGATAAATGAACTTTTGGATGTTTTAGAATCTCAGGATTCATATATTCAGAGTGTTCAAAATTCCTTACAAACAAGTTTTGATAATGATGCCGACTTGAAACAAAACGAGTTGTTAAAATCCGAATTGTTAAAACGAATTGCCCAAAATCCTGATAAAACCGTACTTTCAGAACTTTTGATATGGATGCAGATTCAGCAAAAAGATTTCGAAGGCGCATTTATTCAGGCGAAAGCATTAGATAAACGTAAAAAAGAAGAGGGCAGCAGGCTGATGGATCTTGCAAAGCTATGCACTCAAAATGAAAGTTTCGATATTGCCGTTAAAGCCTACAATTACATCATTTCGAAAGGGCCGAGTAATTATTATTATACTAATGCACGGATGGAATTATTAGATGTGTCGTACCAGAAAATAGTTTTGAAGGGAAATTTTTCAGAGGCAGATTTAATTGAGCTCGAAAAAAACTATCAAAATGCTATTTCTGAATTGGGGAAATCGGCAAATACAGCTCCTCTTTTTAAAAAATTGGCTCACCTTCAGGCATTTTATTTAAATAAGCCTAAGGATGCAATTTTACTGCTTGAAGAAGCCATTGCGCTTCCTCAATTGTCAGCGCTTGAACAAGCCGAGTGTAAATTGGAATTAGCCGATATTTTATTAATGACCGGCGACATCTGGGAAGCGTCCTTACGTTATTCCCAAGTAGAAAAGTCTTTTAAACATGACGCTATAGGGCAGGAGGCAAAATTCCGCAACGCGAAAATTTCATATTATACAGGAGATTTTTTATGGTCGCAGGCGCAGCTCGATGTTTTAAAAGGGGCAACAGCAAAACTAATTGCAAATGATGCTATGGATTTGTCATTACTTATTAGTGATGCCTTAGCAATTGATACGAATACTGCTCCTTTGATGATATTCGCCCGAGCCGATTTGCTTGCATTTCAAAACAAAGATTTGGAGGCAAAAATAACGTTAGATTCAATAAATAAACTTTTCCCAAACCATGCTTTAGCCGATGAGGTCCTTTATAAAAAGGCTCAAATAGAATTGAAACACAACAATTTTACAGAAGCAGCAGCCCTTTACGACAGTATTGTGAAAAATTACGGAGATGATATTTTAGGTGATGACGCTCTTTTTAAACTTGCAGACTTGAATGAAAATCAGTTTAAAAACCCGGATAAAGCAAAAGAATTGTACCAGCAATTATTAATAAAATATCCCGGAAGTTTGTATGTGGTAGAGGCCCGTAAGCGATTCCGGAAATTGAGAGGCGATGCTTTCAATTAATAGATCCAATACCAACCATTCCATGAGGGAAGGGCTTTAAGAGCTGAATTACTAATAAATTGAGATTGTATAATTTTTTTTAAACTAACACATCCTCTCCCTTTCGGGGAGAGATAGAGAGGGGCTTCTATGATAATATATAACGTAACAGTAAACATTGAAAATGATGTTCGTGAAGAATGGCTGCAATGGATGAAAGAAACACACATGCCTGACGTTATGAAAACCGGGTGTTTTTTGGAAAGCAAGATTTGTAAAGTGCTGGTTGATGAAGAGCAGGGAACTACATATTCTATACAATATACTTGCGAAAGCATGAATAAAATGGAAGAATACAAACGAGATCATTCTTCAGGTCTGCAAAAAGAACATGCCGAAAAATTTGCAAATAAATTTGCAGCATTCAGGACATTGCTGGAGGTTGTGTAGAACACCGCACAGCTATTTATGATGCATTATCCCCCCATATTCAATTCTTGGCTAACCGATTACCAATGACCCAATGACTAATGAACCAATGACTAATGAACGAATGACTAATCCGGTAAGAGCAAAAAAACATTTAGGACAGCATTTTTTAAAAGATGAAGGAATAGCCCTGAATATAGTGAAAAGTCTCAAGCATACTAATCTTTATAAAAAAGTACTTGAAGTTGGGCCTGGAATGGGTGTACTAACCAAGTATTTAATTACCGAACCTTCTTTTGAAACGCACATTATAGAAATTGACAGAGAGTCAATCGCATACCTAAAACAGAATTTCCCTTCACTCGAAAATAAAATTATTGAGGGAGATTTTTTAAAACTCGATTTTAATAATTTATTTCTTAATGAACCGTTTGCAGTAATTGGTAATTTCCCATATAATATTTCAACCGAGATTTTATTTAAAGTTTTAGATCATAAAAACCAGGTTCCGGAGGTGGTTGGAATGTTTCAAAAGGAAGTTGCCGAGCGAATCGCCTCTAAGCCAAGAAACAAAACTTATGGAATTACAAGTGTTTTACTGCAGGCTTTTTATGATATCGATTATTTATTTACCGTTCACGAAAATGTGTTTAACCCTCCGCCCCGAGTGAAATCAGCAGTAATACGGCTGACACGAAACGCGGTGCAGAACTTAGACTGTAATGAAAAACTATTTAAGCAAGTTGTGAAAGCCGGTTTTAATCAGCGCAGAAAAACTTTACGCAATTCTATCAAAGCATTTAAACTAAAACCCGAATTTACAGATCATAAATATCTTACTCAGCGTGCGGAAGAACTTTCTGTTGCTGATTTTGTTGCGTTAACGAATATGATGGAGGTTTGAGGAAGAACAGCCAGGTTTAAGACGTTATTACTAATAGTAGAAATGGAAAAAGGTAATCACACCTTAGCCATATAATTACCCCATTGCGATAATACCGTTGCGTATTTCAGTTATTTTATCTGAAATTTGTTTGAATTGTTCAGGGGTTAATTTGTCAGGTGCGGCGTCAAAAAGCACTTTCAATTCGTTTAAGCTTTTCAAAACATCAGCAGCGCCTTCAGTTTCTTTTTTATAGCTTTCCAGCAAAGAAATTAAATTGGCGAGCGTCAATTTTTCTGTTCCTATTTTGTTAATAATAGCTTCATTATTGGTACTTATCGCTATTTGCGATGCTACATAAATGCCTTCAATCCAACCGCCGGCTACCATCAAGGATGAAACGCCTGCCTGCCCGTTTTCTTGTAAATAGTTGTCGGCACTTTTATATGAATCGGTAATAATAGTAAGCAAAGAATCTTTGTTGTCTGAATTAGCATCAATGCGTGAACTCATGTTTTCATCAAATGCTCCGCTTATTCCAAGGCTGGTGGCCATTTTATTGGTACACCTTAAATACAGCATCGACTCCTGTGTTTGATCAAAAATATTGGTAACACCTAAATCTATCCCATACACACCTAAATTAAGTGCCCTTGCTTTAACAGATGAGTATTTGGAGGTGTTTTCAAAAGGATTCAAAATTTTTGAATTGTATTTTGCTCCGGCATCTCTTAACAATGCTGTAGTTTCACTTTGAGCCGGTATTGAAGCAAATATTTTCTGCACCTTATCGTTTTTTGCTTTTTGTACAACAGCGATTGAATCAGCACTGGAAAGGACGTCGTCCTCAGTTACCTTGGTACCGCAGGCAGAAAACAATAGAGAAATTGCAATGCAGGATAAAAAATTGAAAAATGTTTTAAAATTCATGTTGCTTGTATAAATATAGCCCACAAATGTAATAAATAGATTTGAGATTTGAAATACCAGATTTGAGATTTGAAAAAACAAATTGATTTCTTCAAAATTAATAATAGATTAAAATCTCTATACTAATAAATAATTATCCAGTCATCGAGTTTTTCTTAAGCCCGATTATTTCAATTGCAGTTTTAACAATAGAATTGGTATCAAAACCGCATTCAGTGTATAGCTCAGACTGCTCGCCGTGTTCAATAAATTTATCAGGGATACCAAGTCGTTTTACCTGCGCATTGTAATTATTGTCAGCCATAAATTCAATTACTGCACTTCCCATTCCCCCCATTATGCATCCGTCTTCAACGGTAATTATTCTGCTGTGTTTTTTAAATACTTCATGTAATAATTCTTCGTCAATGGGTTTTACAAAACGCATATCGTAATGTGCGGTACTGATATTTTTTTCTTCTAATATTTTACAAGCTGCAGCAGCGAAATTTCCAACATGGCCAATTGTTAAAATTGCAGCATCGTCACCATTTTGTATTCTGCGGCCTTTACCAATAGTGATTTTTTGAAATGATTTTTTCCAATCAATCAGGGCACCGTTACCGCGAGGATAGCGTATTGAGAATGGGGCATTTGTTTCAGGCAGCTGAGCTGTGTACATTAGGTTGCGCAGCTCTTCCTCATTCATCGGAGCAGAAACGATCATGTTTGGAATGCAGCGGAAATAAGCTAAATCGTAAGCCCCGTGATGTGTAGGGCCGTCGGCTCCTGCAAATCCGCCCCTGTCCAAACAAAATACAACATGAAGTTTCTGAAGGGCAACATCGTGTATCACCTGATCATACGCCCGCTGCATAAAAGAGGAATAAATATTACAGAAGGGAATTAATCCCTGGCTGGCTAACCCTGCAGAAAAAGTGACGGCATGCTGTTCGGCAATGCCCACATCAAAAGCTCTGTCGGGCATAGCCTTCATCATTATGTTTAATGAACAGCCGCTTGGCATAGCAGGCGTTATGCCCATTATTTTCGGGTTTTTCTCGGCAAGCTCTACAATAGTATATCCAAATACATCCTGGTATTTCGGAGGCTGCGGCTCTTTAGGCACAATTTTAATGATCTCTCCGGTATCTTTATTAAATAAGCCGGGAGCATGCCATATAGTTTGATTTCCTTCTTCCGAAAATTTATATCCTTTGCCTTTTTGAGTTAAACAGTGTAAAATTTTTGGACCGGGAATATCTTTTAAATCCTGCAGTATTTTAGTTAAACGTTCCACATCATGCCCGTCAACAGGGCCAAAATATCTAAACTTCAATGATTCAAACAAATTGCTTTGCCTGAGCAGTGCTGTTTTTACTCCGTTTTCAATTTTAGAAACAATGTCCTGAGCTGTAGGCCCGAACTTACTCATCTTACCAAGCAGGTTCCATACTTCATCCTTAAATTTGTTATATGTATGGGAAGTAGTAATGTCTGTTAAATATTCTTTTAATGCACCAACGTTGGGGTCAATGCTCATACAGTTATCATTCAGCACTACTAATAAGTTGGAGTTTGTAATTCCAGCATGGTTGAGAGCTTCAAAAGCCATCCCTCCGGTCATTGAGCCGTCGCCGATTACCGCAATGTGCTGGCGTTCTTTTTCACCTTTATATGCAGATGCAACGGCCATACCTAAAGCTGCGCTTATAGATGTTGATGAATGCCCTACGCCGAATGAATCATATTCGCTTTCCGACCGTTTAGGGAAACCGCTGATACCATTATAAATACGATTAGTATGGAAATTTTTTCTTCGTCCGGTTAAAATTTTATGCCCGTACGCCTGATGTCCGACGTCCCAAACTAATTGGTCGTAAGGGGTGTTGAAAACATAGTGTAAAGCCACAGTAAGTTCAACCACACCAAGGCTTGCACCAAAGTGTCCGCCTTTTTGTGATACCACATCAATTATATATTGACGAAGCTCTTTGCTTATCTGCTCAAGGTCTTCTTCTTTAAATTTCCTTAGATCGCTCGGATATTCAATTTTGCTGAGCAATTCACCAGCTTTAAATTCCATTAATTTATGGTTAAAATAAATTCAGAACAAATATAATTTATTAATTTGATAATATGAAAGGTTAAAAACGTAAAATATACTCAAAAGGTATAATAGGCGGGAAATATTTACTTAACCAAAAGAAAAACAATCAAACCTATTAGTATAATTGCAATTACCACATATTTTATAAAAAACTTTTGGACTTCAGCCGTTTTTTGCTGGTTGATATTTTCTTGTCTGATATACTCTTGTTTTTCACTTTCGGTACAATTTCTTTTTCCATCATTATAGTGGTTAACCATTTGCCCATTTTCCTGCCAAACCCCATAACGCACCCCATTCAAATAGGCACCTTTTTCAATAATATTTCCATGAATGTCATAATATACCCAATTGCCATCAGGAATGTCATTTTTATATTGTCCTTTACAGTTTAATTGTCCATTACTATAATAAGATTCAGTAACCCCTTCCAATACTCCATCGTGATATGTGTTTACTAAATGTAAATTCCCTTCAATATACTCTCTCCATTCCCCATCAAATTCACCATTTTTATAATTGCCTTTTGACTTCAATTGACCTGTATACCAATAAAACTCCCAAGGGCCATTTTTTTGTCCGTAATTATAATAGCCTTTTGATTCTAATTGTCCATCTTTAAAATATGAAACACTTTCTCCATCTGTTTCACCGTTTTCATTGATGTTTTGTTTGCTGATCATTTTCTTACTTTTTTTAGTTTTGCAATTAGTATAGTGTAAATCAATTAGTATTATTTAGTTTTTAAAGTTGAAAAGGTATAAAAATACTTGTGCCGGGTTTAATTTAAATTGATCCTGAATTTTCAGTATTAACATTCTGTTCATTAGAAATTCGGCATTTACTTTCGGCCGCATATTCAGGTTTTTCAAAAATAAGCAAAAAGGGTTGATCGTTTTGCGGTTTCATTTTATATTTTTAAACATCTGATTTTTAATATCTTTATATTGGCTGAAGCGTACTTCATAATTGTGAATTTTGAAGATATAGTAAATTGTCATAAAGTTAATAAATCTTAAATTTTGTTTCGAGCTTTTTAAATTTTATGCTCATAAATTTCATGTTTCTGAATTATCAAGTTAAATAAATTATCTTTGTATAAATAAAAAAATAATAATTTGAAGTTCAGCGATTTTAATTTTGAGAGTAATCTACAAGAAGGCCTTGATTCTATGGGCTTTGAAACTCCAACCCCAATACAAGAACAAGCCATACCAATTATACAAAGCAAAAGGGATTTAATTGGCTGTGCGCAAACGGGGACTGGCAAAACTGCAGCTTTTTTGCTGCCCATAATAAATAGACTGACAAAGGATCCATCAGCAGACACTAATACATTGATTATTGTACCTACACGTGAGCTGGCATTACAGATAGATCAGGCCTTACAGGGTTTTTCTTACTTTACATCCGTAAGCTCCCTTGCCATATACGGCGGAAGTGATGGAAGCAGTTTTGAACGGGAGAGACGTGCTTTATCGGAAGGTGCTAATATTATTATTGCAACCCCAGGCCGTTTGATGGCTCATCTTAATATGGGTTATGTGAAATTGGACCAGCTCGAACATTTGATATTAGATGAGGCAGACAGAATGTTGGATATGGGTTTTGTTGATGATATTTTAAAAATAAGCAGTTATCTGCCTAAAGTTAGACAAACATTGATGTTCTCGGCTACAATGCCGCATAAAATACGCGTACTTGCAAATTCACTTTTGGTGAATCCTGAACATATCAGCATTGCTGTTTCAAAACCTGCCGAAGGGGTTATTCAGGGAGCTTATCTGGTTTATGATACACAGAAAAATAATTTAATAAAATCATTGCTTCAAGGAAAAGACTTGAGCAGTGTTGTTATTTTTGTTTCAACCAAAATAAAGGTAAAAGAGCTGGAGCGCGATTTGCAAAAAGCGGGTTTAAAAGCAAAAGCGATTCATTCTGATTTAGAACAGCTTGAACGTGAGGAAGTGCTGCGTAATTTCCGAAGTAAAAAGCTGCAGATTTTAGTTGCCACAGATATTCTTTCACGGGGTATTGATATTGAAGATATTGGTTTAGTAATTAATTATGAT
>CAISYK010000239.1 GCA_903889605.1 uncultured Bacteroidota bacterium | reverse complement strand
GCGCTCTGATTCATTGTTTTGCATTACTTGTCTATTTTGGGTAATTTTGCACAAATCTACAAATAACAATTTAACAATTAAACAATTTTGCGGCAGGCAATTTTAACAATTTAACAATTCACTTTAGGCAATTTAATAACTTTACAAGTTACAACAGACTTTAGCCATCTCAGCTTCGTAAATTCATTATTATTAGTTATTCGTAAGCTGGTAATTTCGCATGGCAATTCATAAATATGGTTAAGATAGGCAGTATAGAATTATGTGATTTCCCTTTATTGCTGGCTCCGATGGAAGATGTCAGCGACCCACCGTTTCGTGCAGTATGTAAAAAAAACGGTGCCGATTTAATGTATACCGAATTTATTTCTTCAGAAGGATTGATTCGTGATGCGGCAAAAAGTATTCAAAAGCTTGATATTTTTGAATATGAACGGCCTATAGGCATTCAGCTTTTTGGTTCAGAAATTAAATCAATGCGCGAAGCCGGAATAATTGCCGATAATGCTAATCCGGATTTAATAGATATTAATTACGGATGCCCGGTTAAGCAAGTTGCCTGCAGAGGAGCCGGGGCTGCCCTTCTGCAGGATATTCCCAAAATGGTACTGATGACTTCGGAGATAGTAAAAATTGCACATCGTCCGGTTACCGTAAAAACACGTTTGGGCTGGGATGATGCATCAAAAAATGTGGTTGACGCTGCCGAACGTTTGCAGGATGTGGGAATTTCCGCGCTCACAGTTCATGGACGCACACGTGCACAGCTGTATAAAGGAGAGGCGGATTGGACATTAATTGGGGAGATAAAAAATAATCCGCGGATTAAAATTCCAATTTTTGGCAATGGTGATGTTGATTCACCTGATAAAGCCAAATTAATGAAAGATCGTTATGGTGTGGATGGAATTATGATTGGCAGAGCAAGTATTGGTTATCCCTGGATTTTTAATGAGATAAAACATTTTTTGAAAACGGGTGGGTATCTTCCTACACCAAATATTACCGACCGTGTCAATACCTGTAAAGCACATTTGGATTTTTCAATTAAATGGAAAAGTAAACATGCCGGAATAGTTGAGATGCGCAGGCATTATACCAATTATTTCAAAGGGCTGCCGAACTTTAAAGATTACCGCCTAAAATTGGTTACCACCTATTCCTATGATGAAATCATTACCCTTTTAAATGAAGTGGAAAATAAATATTCACAGAATGAAATATTGTAGCTTTTTCAACACTGAGTTCACAGAGTTTTTTGAGTTACATAGAGAAAAATTTTTATACCTCTGTGAAACTCTTTTTTTCTCAGTGTACTCAGTGTTAAAATTGAGTAACACTACACCAAATGCCTTTTGGTAAATACTCTTACCGGATACCAAGCGGCAAAAAAGCCTATAAATAATACTACCGCTGAGATTACAACAAAATCAGCTAGTTCCAATTTAATTGGATACGCATCTACTACATAACCTTCCGTGAAACGAACCAGTGAAAATTTTATCTGCAGCCAGCATACAAAGGTCCCCAAAATAATTCCAAATGCAGCGCCAATAATTGTAATAAGCAATCCTTCCATTAAAAATATTTTACGTATCAATTGAATATCGGCTCCCATATTATTCAAAATAGTTATATCTTTTTTCTTCTCAATTATCAGCATAGTTAATGAACCGATAACGTTGAATGTGCCTATAATCAATATAAAAACAAGTATAATAAATGTCCACAATTTTTCGGATTTTAAAGTTTTGTATAACATTGCATTTTGCTGCTGACGATTTTTAATAACATATTTACTGCCGAGTATTGAAATTATCTGTTGCTGAACTTTTCCTTTGTCAGATCCTTCTTTTAGGCCTAGCTCAATAGAAGTCACTTCCATAGTATAATCCAATAGTTCACGAGCTTTATTGATATTCATAATTACATATTTATAATCGAACTCATCGTTAATTGAAAAAACACCAGCAGGATATGCTTTCAATTCGTTCAATCCGCCTTCGGCATCAAAAGTGCTGATATTACCGCGTTTAGGTGCATATATAGAAATAGGATTAAAAACATCATTTGGTCCGGTCTGCAGAATATAACTAATTCCTTTGCCAATAATTATATTGTTTTTATTCAGATTATATTCACCTTCACTTACAAGTGAATCAAAATTATTCATTTTCTCAAAATCTTTACTAACTCCTTTTATGGCTGCAATACATTGTTTATCATTAAATTTTAATAATGCATTACCTTCCACTATTTCAGTATAATATACAATGTCCTTTATTTTTTTTAAAGATTGAATTTCCACTGAATTTGGGCTGAATGTTTTTCCCTGCTTAATGGAAATTTCAATATCTGCATCAAAAGAATTATACAGCGACTGCACCAAATCTGATAGGCCGTTGAAAGCTGAAAGTACAATTATCAGTGCCATCGTTCCAATACAAATGCCGGCCACAGAAATGCCTGAAATAATATTTATGGCATTATGTGATTTTTTTGAAATCAGGTAACGTTTTGCTATGAAAAAGGGTAAGTTCAACTATCTGCGAATTACGAATTTTTATGAATATACGAATTACGAATATTAAAGCCCCCAATATGTGTTCTTCCAATGTACATCTGATAAGATGGAGAGAAATTGCCGGGTGAATAAATTCTCACAAATTCAGTCGGTGACTGTTATGACTGAACCGTTTGAGAAAACCGCAACACAGAAAATAAAAAGGTATCTGTATAGTTGATTGATAAAGTGAAAATCCTTCATTTATTTTTATTTTTTTTGATTTGAAGGCTTGAATTCTGCACATATTTCTATTTTTGGCTCAAAGAAAAAGGCATGAAGAAGTTAGATTTGGATGAGGAAATGATATATATTTGCCTAAATCTTGTATACGGATATGAAAAAACTCTTTCTCACTCTGATTGCTCTTTTTGTTGTAATTGCCAGCTTGTCCGCTCAAATTAAAAACAGTGAGGAAGAAGAG